>JAVRPF010000227.1:0-3315 GCA_032162385.1 Mycobacterium sp. | reverse complement strand
ATCGTGGCACTGACCCGGACCTACTCCCTGATCAATCCTGCTGCCACCCAGCGCCGGATCCACGCCCTGACCGCTCAGCTCCTCGCAATAACCACCAGCAAAGCCGGACCCGGCAGCAACGCTCAAGTTAACAAGCGCGCACGTTTACGTGAGGCAACGAATCACCCTTCGCGCGCATCTTGACGTGAGGCAACACGCTGACAACCCGGGTCGGACGTATCCTGATCAGGTGAAGTTCGCCAAGGGCCACGGCACGCAGAACGACTTCGTGCTGCTGCCCGACCTCGACGCCCGCATCGCGCTGGCACCCGCCGCGGTGGCCGCGCTGTGCGACCGACGGCAGGGACTCGGCGCCGACGGCGTGCTGCGCGTGACGACGGCGGGCGCCGCTCTGGCCGGGGGGCTATTCGACCGCATCCCCGAGGGCGTGCAGGCCGGCGACTGGTACATGGACTACCGCAACGCCGACGGCTCGATCGCCCAGATGTGTGGCAACGGCGTGCGGGTCTTCGCGCACTACCTGCGCGTCTCCGGACTGGAAGGGCGCGACGAGTTCGTGGTGGGTTCGCTAGCCGGCCCGCGACCGGTGGTGCTGCACTCGGTGGATGCCGTGGCGGCCGACATCACTGTCGAGATGGGCAAGGCCAACCAGGTCGGCGCCGGTTCGGCGGTCGTGGGCGGGCGCGAGGTCACCGGCCTGTCCGTCGACGTGGGCAACCCCCACCTGGCCTGCGTGGACCCCACGCTCACCGGAGACGATCTGCGTGCACTCGACGTGGGCGCCTCGGTTCGGTTCGACTCCGCGCAGTTCCCCAACGGTGTCAACATCGAGGTACTCACCCCGCCGGTCGACGGTGCGGTGTCGATGCGGGTGCACGAGCGCGGCGTCGGGGAGACGCGCTCTTGCGGAACCGGAACGGTGGCGGCCGCGGTCGCCGCACTGCACCACCGTGGCGATTCGACCGGCACGTTGCGGGTGCGCATCCCGGGCGGCGAGGTCGACGTCACCGTCACCGCCGCCACCAGTTTCCTGCGCGGGCCGTCGGTGCTGGTGGCAGACGGCGACATCTCCGACTCTTGGTGGCAAGCGCACGCGTGACGTTATTCGGATGCATACGTGGGTGCGGCCATGACACGATCGGAAACCACATATGACTGAACACAACGACCACCGCCCCACTCCCAGCCTCGGTGACCTCGCACTGGAAGACCGCACGGCGCTACGCCGCGTGGCCGGCCTGTCGACCGAACTCGCAGACGTCTCCGAAGTCGAATACCGCCAGCTTCGATTGGAACGCGTTGTGCTGGTTGGGGTTTGGACGGAAGGTAGCGCCGCCGACGTCGAGGACAGCATGGCGGAACTGGCCGCGCTGGCCGAGACCGCGGGCTCCGAGGTGCTCGAAGCCCTGATCCAGCGCCGCGACAAACCCGACGCGTCCACCTACATCGGCTCCGGCAAGGCTGTCGAACTGCGCGACATCGTGACGGCGACCGGCGCCGACACGGTGATCTGCGACGGCGAACTGAGCCCGGCCCAGCTCAACGCGCTGGAGAAGGCGGTCAAGGTCAAGGTCGTCGATCGCACCGCGCTGATCCTCGACATCTTCGCCCAGCACGCCACCAGCCGGGAGGGCAAGTCGCAGGTTGCCTATGCGCAGATGGAGTACATGCTGCCGAGGCTCCGCGGATGGGGCGAGTCGATGTCGCGCCAGGGTGGTGGTGCAGGCGGCAGCGGCGGCGGAGTGGGGACCCGCGGGCCCGGCGAGACCAAGATCGAAACCGACCGCCGCCGGATCCGTGAGCGGATGTCCAAGCTGCGCCGCGAGATCAAGGACATGAAGAAGATCCGCGACACCCAACGCGGACGCAGGCTGCAGAGCGACCTGGCGTCGATCGCGATCGTCGGCTACACCAATGCGGGCAAGTCCAGCCTGCTCAACGCCCTGACCGGCGCCGGCGTACTGGTCGAGAACGCACTGTTCGCCACGCTCGAACCCACCACGCGCCGTGGACAATTCGACGACGGTCGGCCGTTCGTGCTGACTGACACGGTGGGGTTCGTGCGGCATCTACCCACTCAGCTCGTGGAGGCGTTTCGCTCCACGCTCGAGGAGGTCGTCGACGCCCAGCTTCTGGTGCACGTTGTCGACGGCTCCGACGCCAACCCGCTGGCGCAGATCAACGCGGTGCGCCAGGTGGTCAACGACGTCGTCGCCGAGTACGACATCGCGCCGCCACCGGAGTTGTTGGTGGTCAACAAGACCGACGCGGCCACTGGGCTGGCGTTGGCTCAGTTGCGCCGTGCGTTGCCCGATGCCGTGTTCGTCTCGGCTCACACCGGCGACGGGCTGGACCGCCTACGCAGCCGAATGGCCGAACTCGTCGAGCCGACCGACACCACCGTCGACGTCACCATTCCCTACGGCCGCGGCGACCTCGTCGCACGCATGCACGCCGACGGGCGGGTCGACGCGACCGAGCACACCGCCGACGGCACGCGCGTCAAGGCACGGGTGCCGGTGTCCCTTGCCGCCAGCCTCCGCGAGTTCGCGACGTTCTAGGGTTCCGCGCCGCCACTCGTCCTTCTCCACGGCGCCGCCACGACCGCGGCCATGTGGAGCTCGATCATCGCGCTCCTCAGCGAGTCACACCGCTGCTACTGCGTCGATACCATTACCGACGCGAACAAGAGCGTGGCGACAAAGCCGGTTCGTGAGGTCGCGGACTACGTCGCCTGGTTGCGAGAGGCTTTCGCTGCGCTCGGCTCGAGAACGCGCGGACATGCTCTGCGACCCGACCGGACGCTGCTGCGGACCGTCTCTTGCTTATGTGGTCGACACACCAGTTGGCGGTGCCAGTGCGGTGAAGTCATCTACCGGCCTGCGCTTTCCGAGCACTGCAGGCTGCTGAACGGCCGCGCCAGCACCCGGAGGGCACCATGATTTCATGGCCGACCCGCCGGCGTTCCGCACCGGCCATATGTCGATACTTCTGCCCGTAGAAACGGGCAAGGTGCGACGGACAGACGAAACGGTGGTTTGTTGAGTGCGGTGTCCGTCATCCTGCTTGGGTGGCGGGCCGACATCCCGTCCTGGTTCGGCGGCTGGGTGTTCGGCGGCCCGCGCCGGCGAGGGGGTTCACCGGCGCGGGCCTGCCCTTGGGTAGGCGATTCACCTGCGACCAGCGGTGTCAGTTAACACAGCGTGACCCCGCACGGTCGATGACCGTTACCGGCGCCAGCCAAACCAGTTACCCCAGCCGTTATCGCCGTGCCAGCCGCGGTCACCGTGCCAGCCGCCGCGGTCACCGCCGCCA
>JAVRPF010000226.1:0-5299 GCA_032162385.1 Mycobacterium sp. | reverse complement strand
TGCGAAGGTACCCGTTACGCGAACTCGTCACTCGCGGTGAGCAGTACGGCGTCTGGGTCGACCGACCGCTGGCCCGCTTCAGCGCCTGGTACGAGATGTTCCCCCGGTCCACCGGCGGGTGGGACAGCAAGGGCAACGCCGTCCACGGAACGTTCGCCACCGCCAGCAAGGCGCTGCCCCGCATCGCGAAGATGGGCTTCGACGTCGTCTACCTGCCGCCGATCCACCCGATCGGCAAGGTGCACCGCAAGGGACGCAACAACAGTGTGACCGCGGCCCCGAAGGACGTCGGGTCGCCGTGGGCGATCGGCAGCAGCAAGGGCGGCCACGACGCGGTACATCCGAAGCTCGGCACCATCGACGACTTCGAGGACTTCGTCACCGCCGCACGCGACCAGGGCCTCGAGGTCGCCATCGATCTGGCGCTGCAGTGCGCGCCGGACCACCCGTGGGCCAAGGACCATCCCGAGTGGTTCACCGTGCTGCCCGACGGCACCATCGCCTACGCGGAGAACCCGCCGAAGAAGTATCAGGACATCTACCCGGTCAACTTCGACAACGACCCTGCGGGCATCTACCAGGAGGTGCTGCGCGTCGTCCGGTACTGGATCTCGCACGGCGTCAAGGTCTTCCGGGTCGACAACCCGCACACCAAGCCACCCAACTTCTGGGCGTGGCTGATCGGCGAGGCAAAGAACGACGATCCCGACGTGCTGTTCCTTGCCGAGGCGTTCACCCGGCCGGCACGGCTGTTCGGGCTGGCCAAACTCGGCTTCACGCAGTCGTATACGTACTTCACCTGGCGCGCGGCGAAGTGGGAGCTCACCGAGTTCGGCGAGCAGATCGCCGAGCACGCCGACTACTCGCGGCAGAACCTGTGGGTCAACACGCCCGACATCCTGCACGAGACCCTGCAGCACGGCGGCCCGGGGATGTTTGCGATCCGCGCCGTGATGGCCTCGACCATGAGTTCGGCCTGGGGCGTCTACTCCGGCTATGAGCTGTACGAGCACCAGGCCGTCCGCCCGGGCAGCGAGGAGTACAACGACTCGGAGAAGTACCAGTTGCGGCCCCGCGACTTCGAGGCCGCGCTGGCCAACGGCGAATCACTGGAGCCATTCTTGTCGCGGCTCAATGAGATTCGCCACCTTCATCCCGCACTGAGCCAGCTTCGCACCATCAAGTTCCACCCCATCGACAACGACGCGCTGCTGGCCTACAGCAAGTTCGACCCGGTCACCGGCGACTGCGTCCTCGTGGTGGTGACGCTCAACGCGTTCGGCCCGGAGGAGGCCACCGTCTGGCTCGACATGGCTGCACTCGGGATGGAGGCCTACGACCGGTTCTGGGTGCGCGACGAGGTCACCGGCGACGAATACCAGTGGGGGCAGGCGAATTACGTCCGCATCGAACCCGCCAGGTCCGTCGCCCACATCCTGAACATGCCGCAAATACCGTACGAGAAGCGGCTCAACCTGCTGCGGAGGGAATGACGCACATGACCCGCGCCAACGACATCGCCAGCCAGCACCTTCGGCCCGACAACGGGGACCTCACCCGGCTGCTGTCCGGGGAACACCACGACCCACACTCGGTGCTGGGTGCGCACGAGTACGGCGACCACACGGTGATCCGGACCCTGCGTCCGTGGGCCAGCGAGGTCGTCGCGTTGATCGGCGACGAGCGCTTTCCGTTCACCCACGTCGAATCGGGACTGTTCGCCGTCGCGGTGCCGTTCACCGACTTGATCGACTACCGGATCGAGGTCAGCTACCCGGGCGGCGACTCTCCCGTCGTGCACACCACGGCCGACCCGTATCGCTTCCTTCCCACGCTCGGCGAGGTGGATCTGCATCTGTTCGCCGAGGGCCGCCATGAGCGGCTATGGGAGATCCTCGGCGCGCACCCGCGCAGCTTCACCACTCCCGACGGCGTCGTGGAGGGGGTGTCGTTCGCCGTGTGGGCGCCGAATGCCAAGGGCGTGAGCCTGGTCGGCGAGTTCAACCACTGGGAGGGCGACGAGGCGCCGCTGCGGGTGCTGGGCTCGACGGGTGTTTGGGAGCTGTTCTGGCCGGGCTTCCCCGCCGACGGCCTGTACAAGTTCCGGGTGCACGGCATCGACGGGACCGTCGTCGACCGCGCCGATCCGATGGCGTTCGCCACCGAGGTGCCTCCGCAGACGGCGTCCAGGGTGACGTTCAGCGACTACTCCTGGGCCGATGGCGACTGGATGGGCGGCCGCACGTTGAAGAACCCGGTGTTCGAGCCGATGAGCACCTACGAGGTGCACCTAATGTCGTGGCGCCCCGGCTTGAACTACCGCCAACTGGCTACCGAACTCACCGAGTACGTGGTGGAGCAGG
Organism: Mycobacterium sp.; assembly: GCA_032162385.1. Classification (GTDB taxonomy): domain Bacteria; phylum Actinomycetota; class Actinomycetes; order Mycobacteriales; family Mycobacteriaceae; genus Mycobacterium. Next base: position 2,936 of record JAVRPF010000226.1, on the reverse strand, counting down.
GGTTTACCCACGTCGAACTGCTGCCCGTCGCCGAGCACCCGTTCGGCGGGTCGTGGGGTTATCAGGTCACGTCGTACTACGCGCCAACGTCGAGATTGGGAACTCCCGACGATTTTCGATACCTGGTCGACGCGCTGCACCAGGCCGGCATCGGCGTGATCGTCGACTGGGTGCCCGCCCACTTCCCCAAGGACGCCTGGGCGCTCGGCCGGTTCGACGGCACGCCCCTCTACGAGCACTCCGATCCCACGCGGGGCGAGCAACTCGACTGGGGCACTTACGTGTTCGACTTCGGCAGGCCCGAGGTGCGCAACTTCCTGGTGGCCAACGCGCTGTACTGGCTGCAGGAGTACCACATCGACGGCCTGCGCGTGGACGCCGTCGCGTCGATGCTCTACCTCGACTACTCGCGCCCGGCGGACGGTTGGACGCCCAACGTGTACGGCGGACGGGAGAACCTGGAGGCGGTCCAGTTCCTGCAGGAGATGAACGCCACCGTGCACAAGATCGCACCTGGCATCGTCACCATCGCCGAGGAATCCACCTCGTGGCCCGGCGTGACCCGGCCGACGAACCTTGGCGGACTTGGCTTTTCGATGAAGTGGAACATGGGCTGGATGAACGACACGCTGGCGTTCATCAGCCGCGACCCGATTCACCGCAGCTACCACCACCACGAGGTCACGTTCTCGATGCTCTACGCGTTCAGCGAGAACTTCGTGCTGCCGATCAGCCACGACGAGGTGGTGCACGGCAAGGGCACGCTGTGGGGCCGGATGCCCGGCAATGACCACGTCAAGGCCGCCGGACTGCGCGGGCTGCTGGCCTATCAGTGGGCCCATCCCGGTAAGCAGCTGCTGTTCATGGGCCAGGAGTTCGGCCAGCGTGCCGAGTGGTCCGAGGAGCGGGGCCTGGACTGGTTCCAGCTCGGCGAGGGGAGCTTCTCGACCGGAATCCAGCGGATGATGCGCGACATGAACGGCATCTACCGCGACCGGCGGGCGCTGTGGTCGCGCGACAGCAGCCCGGAGGGCTACTCCTGGATCGACGCCAACGACTCGGCGAACAATGTGCTGAGCTTCCTGCGGTACGGCGACGACGGCTCGGTGCTCGCCTGCGTGTTCAACTTCTCGGGCACCGAGCACACCCGCTACCAGCTCGGCCTGCCACACACCGGCACGTGGCGCGAGGTGCTCAACACCGATGCGACGGTCTACAACGGCGCGGGCGTTGGCAACTACGGTGCCGTCGAGGCCACCGACGAGCCGTGGCACGGCAGGCCGGCATCCGCGGTGATGGTGCTGCCCCCGCTGGCCGCACTGTGGTTCGAGCCCGCCTGAAAAACAGTGCGCAGGTGCGTCGTGCTCCTAGTAGAGCGCGTTGGCGAGGTTTCGGCGGCCCGCGATGACCTGGGGATCGGCGGGATCGAACAGGTCGAACAACTCGATCAGTCGGGTCCGCACGGCCGTGCGCTCGTCGCCCGCAGTGCGCTTCACCAGAGCGATCAACCGCTCGAAGGCAGCAATGACGTCCTGCTGCAAGATCTCTACGTCCGCCGCGGCGAGGGCGGCGTCGATGTCGTCGGGTGCGGCATCGGCGGCCGCCAATGCGTCGGGCCGCTGGGCCGTCGCGCGTTGCAGGAAGGCGATCTGACGTACGGCGCCCTTGGCCTCGGCATGGTTGGGCTTGGCGTCGAGGATCGCCTGATAGGCCGCGAGCGCGGCGTCGAAGTCGCCTCCGTCGAGGTGGTCACGCGCCTGCGCGAGTTCGGGATCGACCTCCTCGGCGTCCTCGGCCCCGGCCTCGAGCTTGCCCGCGGTCGCATCGAGCAGCGAGTCGATCCAGCGCCGCAACTGCTCGGGCGGCTGCGCCCCCTGGAAGCTCGACAGCGGCTGACCACCGGCCAAGGCAACGACGGTCGGGACGGCCTGCACGCCGAACATCTGTGCCACCCGCGGCACAGTGTCGACGTTGACCGTCGCCAGCGCCCACTTGCCACCGTCGGCGTCCGCCAGTCCGGAAAGAAGCTGCCCCAGTTGGGCGCTGGACTCACTGCGCGGCGACCAGAGCAAGACCACGACGGGAAGCTGGCTGGACCGGACCAGTGCCTCGGCTTCGATGTTGGCTTCAGTGATCTCGACGCCGCCGGGGGCACCGGCAGCTGTTGCGGCGCCCTCACGGGCGGGCGGGGGCTGTTTGAGAGCCGACAGGTCGACCGCGCCGGCGAGGCCGGCACCCATGGAGGGTCGTGGACGCGTCACGCCTTCAAGTCTGTCATGTCGCGCCGGGCGCGGACGGAGCCGGTGTGGGCACCGTCAGGATGCCCAGCCGCCCGGTGCGATCCGCCCATATGAGGAAGATCACACTGCCCAGCGGCACAATGCTCGCCAGCAACGCCAGCAACCACGTCGAAACCGTCCACTTGAACGCCATCCCGACCAACACGGCGGTGACCACGAAGGCGATGAAGACCAGCCCGTGGGCCATCCCGAACACCTTCACGCCGATCTCCGTGCGCGGGCTGCCCAGGTACTTGAAGTACATCCCCACCAGCAGCCCGACCCATGTGACGGCCTCGGTCAATGCCACCAGCCGGAACCATCCCGCGACACTGCGCAGGTCAAAAGTGCTTGTCATGGCGCCATTGTGCCCGAAAGCGGCACCAGCTACTACGCAGCGTCGTTTTCGTCAGGGCCGGCGAAGTATCAGCGCGTCACCCTGGCCGCCGGCGCCACACAGCGCCGCGACCGCGTAGCCGGAGCCGCGTCGTGCCAGCTCAAGGGCCGCGTGCAGGGTGATTCGCGCACCAGACATGCCGATCGGATGGCCGATCGCGATGGCGCCGCCGTCGACGTTGACCTTGTCGAGATCGAGGCCGAGTTCCTTGGTCGACGCCAGCGCGACGGCCGAGAACGCCTCGTTGATCTCGACGACGT
>JAVRPF010000225.1:0-3519 GCA_032162385.1 Mycobacterium sp. | reverse complement strand
CTGCATGCCAACGATTAGCTAGATCCAGCGACGGCCACTCGCGCCGGTGTTCGCCAGCCCTGCCGAGTTGAGGGAATCGCCGGCCAACTCGGCGAGCACACCGGCACCCGCCAGCGCGTGATAGCCGCCGACGACGTCGGTGACGCGGTGCAGGCCGATGTCGAGCAGCGCAGCCGCCGCCAGGCTGGAGGTGTAGCCCTCCGAGCACACGATCACCCACTCGACGTCGTCGCCGACGGCTTCCGGCAGGCGGGCGTCACTGGTCGGGTCGCAACGCCCTTCCAGGACATTGCGTTCGATCACCAGTGCGCCCGGAACCTCGCCCTCGCGGAATCGCTGTGCCTGCGGCCGGATGTCGACGAGCACCGCCCCGCGCCGCAGCGCATCGGGCACCTCGGCGGCTGGAAGCCGGCGATAACGGCGTCGAGCGGATCTCAAGACAACGTCGATACGGCTCATCACAGCCCTTCTGGTTGATCGGTCAGTTCGGTGCGCGCTCGGCGCAGTCTGTTGTGGTCGGCGACCTCGTAGTACGACATCGCCGTCAGCGGCGGCGAGTAGGCGTGCACGCTCAGCGTCGGCGCAACCGGTCCCTTGATCGTGGTGACGGGCCGCGGCACAGGGCGCGGCGCCCACACCACGTCATGCACCCAGCCGAGCGGGAACCCGGCCTGATCACCGGCATCGAGGCGGCGACGCCGCAAGCTCCGCCCGTCCCAACGGAATTCGTTGAGCGACCCGGACACGACGGTCAGCGCGCCGAGTGACCCGCCGTGGTCGTGCAATTCGGTGGCGTGACCGGGAACCCAGCTGATCAGCCAGACGTCGAGTTCGTCGTCCCCGTGGATGCGGGTGAACCAGCGCCGCGACTCCGGTATCCCACCGGCGGGCAGCAGGTGGTCGCAACGGCCGCTGAGCACATCGTCGGCGGCTTGATCGGTGGCGTGCAGCAGGTCGGGAACCCGCAGTCGCGTCGGCCCTGCGGAGGGCGACGCGATAGTCGGTGAACGCAACGCAACGGAACTGGCGACAGGCAAGGACATTGGGAGAGCTCCAGAGAGAACGGATGGGGCAAGCGGCGGCGCGTTAGGGCCGACAACACTCCCAAAATCCGAAGCGCTCCATCACGGCCGCCAGTGTTGCATAGATTTGAGGCTGTGCGTTGGTGCAGTCATCGGCCCCTGCTGTGGGGCGCGTTCGTTGTGGCGACCGGTTTGGCCGGTTTGTCTTCAGTCACGGGGTGCTCGCCGGGGGGCACCCCCGGCGGCAAGATCACGTCGTCACCCACGCAGTCGTCGGCCGGCCCGCACGGCCCGACTTCGGCGCCACCGGGCGCGATCGGGCTCTCCCCCGCCGGTGTGACAACCAAGGTCGACGTGCCCGCGGATTCGACCGAAGAGGAGTACTACCAGGCCTGTCATGCCGCAAAAGTGTGGATGGACGCCCAGCCCAAGACCGGTGAGTCGCTGTTCGAGCCCTACTTGGCGATGGTCCAGACCTCGCCGTCGGGCACTGCGGGCAGCTGGAACGCCCGCTGGGCGGAGCTGACGCCGGCCCGGCAGGCGGCGGTGATCACCGCCGCGCGGGCGGCCGCCAACGAAGAATGCGGGTAGCGGCGAGGGGGCTGTGCTTCGAACTCCTGCGCAATTGCGATCACGGATGAAAAAAGTGCCACCCCGGTCCCGCGGGGGTCCCTACCGCCACGCAAAATGTGGGGGTGTCTGGCGAAGCTGTCGCACGTCGATCATCTCCGACTCGGGTGGCGCTCGCACTCGGCAGCGGTGGCGCCCGGGGCTACGCCCACATCGGGGTGATCGAGGCGCTGCAGACCCGCGGCTTTGAGATCGTGGGGATCACCGGCTCGTCGATGGGTGCGATGATCGGCGGTCTGCAAGCGGCCGGACGACTCGACGAGTTCTCCGACTGGGCGAAGTCGTTGACGCAACGCACCATTCTGCGCCTGCTTGACCCGTCTATCAGCGCGGCCGGCGTGCTGCGGGCCGAGAGGATCCTGGAAGCGGTGCGCGACATCCTCGGTCCGGTCACCATCGAGCAACTGCCGATCCCCTACACCGCGGTGGCGACCGACCTGTTGGCCGGCAAATCGGTGTGGTTTCAGCACGGCCCGCTCGACGAGGCGATCCGGGCGTCCATCGCGATTCCGGGGGTGATCGCCCCGCACAAAGTCGGCGGGCGCCTGCTCGCCGACGGCGGCATCCTGGATCCACTGCCGATGGCGCCGCTCGCCGCGGTCAACGCCGATCTGACGATCGCCGTGGGCGTCAGCGGCAGCGAGGTGATCGCTAAACGCGAGCCGGGGCCGGGCGCCACTGTCGAGTTGTTGAACCGCATGGTGCGCAGCACTTCTGCGCTGCTCGATACGTCCGCCGTCCGGTCGCTGCTGGATCGGCCGACCGCGCGAGCGGTGTTAAGCCGGTTCGGTGCCGACACCTGGTCGGAGGAATCGGACGGGGAAACGTCCGGGAGCGAAGACGAACTCGAAGTTCCGAAGCTGGGCAGCTTTGAGGTGATGTACCGAGCGTTCGACATCGCCCAATCGGCGCTCACGCGCCATATCCTGTCTGCCTACCCGCCCGACTTACTCATCGAGGTACCGCGTTCGGCGTGCCGGAGCCTGGATTTTCACCGGGCAGCAGAAGTGATCGACGTCGGCCGGATGTTGGCCGACCAGGCCCTGGATGCGCTCGAACATGTGGCTGAGGAACCCGCACCTATCGAGGGCTGATCAGACGCCCAAGAACCGCGCGATCCGCTGCGCTTCGCGGCGGCCCTGCTCACGTCCGGCCGCGGCCGAGCTGACCCGGCAGCAGGGATCTAACAGGTTGGGCCCGAACGCCTTCAACGATTCGGAGTCGGCGAACACCGCGAATGCCGCGCCGTCGAACGCCGCGATCTCGGCGGCCGGCCCATCGCCGAACGGCGACGGGGCATCGGGTGCCACGGGCACCAACACCACGGCCGCGTCGCAGTCGCGGGCGACACCGAGGTTCACCGAGCTGGCAATCCCGCCGTCCATGTACCGCCGGCCCGCGATCGTGACCGCCGGCCACGCCCCTGGCACCGCGCAACTGGCCGCCACCGCGTCGACAAGCTCCACGCCCGAATCTTGGTCGAAGACCACCAATTCGCCGGTGGCCGTGTCGATCGCGGTAATCCGCAGCGCACGGTCGGGCCAGTCGTGCGACGGCAGACGTTGCGCGATCACCCGCCGGCGAATGGGCTCGGCAACGGTTTTGGCGCCCAGCGCCACCGCCCCGATCCGCTGCATCTGCTGACGCGTCTTGGCCAGCGGCTCGTCGTACGGTTCCGCCAGGGCGGCCAGAAAAAGCTCGGTGATGGTTTCGACGTCGACGCCCGAATCGATCTCGCTCGACGTCTCGGCGACTTGGCGATCGAATAGCTCCTCCAGCGCGGCGCCGCTGCCGATCTGGGCGGCGACCGCCGAGCCCGCCGAGGTTCCGACCAACACATCCGAATCCAGCAGCAGCCGCGCCGCAT
>JAVRPF010000224.1:0-3373 GCA_032162385.1 Mycobacterium sp. | reverse complement strand
CGGAGGCCGCCGGGAGGCGGTGGAATGGGTCGGCCCGACGATGACATCGGCCGAGCGCCACCGGGCGGCGGTGGGATTGCTCGTCCTGTGGACGGCGCCGGCCGACCCGGCGGTGGGCCCGCGGGCCGAGTACCGGCCACGGGAGCGGGTGCGGTAGATGCTGCCGGGCGAGCCGCTGAACGGCCTTCGGACGGCAGCGGTCGAGCGGCGACGGGTACGACAGGAGTGACCTGCACAACAGGCGCAGAGGCGGCCGCAGCGGGGGCCAGAGGAGCGACGGACGCCGGGCGACTTTCGCCAGGCACCGGCCTGGTGCTGGTGATGCGACGCGGCTCGTCGTCGTCGTGAATGGCGGGTTCAGCCGCTGGCGCACTGACCGCTGGCGCTGGTGCCGCGGGTGCCGGCTCGGCGACGCGAAGTGGCTCCGGTTCGGGCTGCGGTGCTGCGACGGGTTCGGCGACCACCACCGGTGCGGGAGCTGCGACGACGGGTTCTGGCTTCTGTTCGACCTCGACCGCTGCGGGCGCGGCCTTCTTCGCGGCAGCTTTCTTGACCGGAGCCGGGGCCTCGGTGTCGGATGGAGCGGCCGCGGCAGACGCCGCTGCTTTGCCGGCAGCAGCCTTCTTCGCCGCACTCTTCTTGACGGGCTTGACTTCCTCGGGTTGCTCTTCGCGAGTCAGACCGTCACGAATGGCGCGACGTTCCAGCCGATCGGCCTGCGCCTCGATGAGGGTGCTCGAGTGGGTCTTCACACCCACACCCATGGTGTCGCACAGCGCCATCATTTCGGCGTTTGTCATTCCGAGCTTCTTGGCGAGCTCGTGCACTCGCATGTTTTTCGCCAAAACCAGTTCAGCCTTTCGTTGGCATCGGCGTGCCGGAGTTTGTTCCGACAGCCGTGAAGTCTCTCATGTTGGTGGTAACGCTTTCGAACGCGATCCGCAACGCATCCAGTGTGGGGGCTGGCACGTCGCAGCGCCATGCACGGGTGAAGGCCCGGCGTCGCACGGCGGTGTCGAAGCAATCGATCGAGCACAACCAGGCGCCGCGACCCCCAAGCGTGCGTCCGATTGCCGGGCCGTCGACTCCCAAGGTGCAGCGAACGAGCTGCTCTTGGGGACGGTGGCCGCGACATCCGATGCACATGCGGATGGGAACCGCGACGTCTTGGTTCGGGCGTGGATCATTCTCCTGCGTTGTCACCAGCTCCTTGGGTTGCTGGAACCTCGACCGAGGCGTCGGTTGCTTCAACAGTCTCGGCTTCGGCTGCGTCGGGCACTGGCTCGTCGCCCGCTGCCTGCGCATTCCATTGATCCTGGGTCATCACGCTGCCGTCGGCCGCGTGCCATTCCATCTCGCCACTTTCGGCGTTGGCGACCCATTCGCCCTCTTCGTAGTCGGCCTCGGCATAGTCGCCTTCTGGCACCTGGGTTTCGCCACGAATGTCGATTCGCACACCCGTCAGGCGCGCGGCGAGGCGGGCGTTCTGGCCCTCCTTGCCGATCGCCAGGCTGAGCTGATGATCCGGAACGATCACGTCGGCCTGGGTGCCATCGTCGCTGATGATGACTTCTTTGACCTTGGCAGGCGACAGCGCCTTGGCGACGTAGTCGGCGAAGTCTTCGCTGTAGGGCACGATGTCGATCTTCTCGCCGCGCAGTTCGTTGACGACCATGCGCACACGGCCGCCACGGGCACCGACGCACGCGCCGACCGGGTCGACGTTGTGGTCGTTGCTCCAGACGGCGATCTTGGTGCGGTGCCCGGGCTCGCGGGCGCAGGCCTTGATCTCGACGATGCCATCGGCGATCTCGGGCACTTCGAGCTCGAACAGTCGCTTGATGAGCCCTGGGTGGGTACGGCTGACGACGATCTGCGGGCCCTTGGCGGTCTTGCGCACTTCGACGATGTAGGCCTTGACACGATCGCCCGGCACCGGACGCTCGAACGGAACCTGCTCGGCCTGCGGCAGCAACGACTCGACCCGACCGAGGTCGAGCAGGGTGTAGCGCTGATCGGTCTGCTGGATGATGCCGGTGACGATGTCGCCTTCGCGGTTGGCGTACTCCTCGAACTTGCGGTCACGCTCGGCTTCGCGGATGCGCTGGCTCATGACTTGACGGAAGGTCTGCGCAGCAATGCGGCCCATCTCTTCCTTCTTCGGCGTGTCGTCGCGCTCGTTGATCCAGTTGCCGTCTTCGTCGACGTCGTAGGCGGTGAACGTGAACTCCATCGTGTCGGGGTTGACCTCGACCATCACTTCTTCGGCCGCAGTCGGACGTCGCTTGTACGCCGTCGCGAGGGCATCGACGAGGACGTGCAACAAGGTGTCGACCGAGATGTTCTTCTCGTTCGCCAACATTCGCACTGCTTCTGACATGTCGAGACCACTCATGTGGTGGAATCCTCCTCTGCGGTCTTCTGCTTCTCTGTCGCTTGCATTCCGCTGCGCCTTCCGGCGCGCCGTTCGCGACTGGTTTCGGGAACCTTCTTCTTCGACTCACTCGGTGCCTTGCCGGGCTTTGGCGCCGGGCCCCATTCGAAGACCGTCCTGGCTCGGTCGATCTTGTCGTAGGGCACGGTTCGCTCGGTCTGGGCAGGGTCGTTGAGCTGGATGGTGACCGACTGCGCGTCGGCGGCGACCAACACTCCTTGCAGGCGTCGCTCGCTCCGCTCACCCTCCGGGGTCACGATGTCGCGCAGCCGCAGCGCGACCGTCTTGCCGATCGATCGCTGGAAATGGGCCGCCGTGCGCAAACTGCGCTCGAGCCCTGGGCTGGTGACCTCCAGGGTGTAGTGCCCACCCATGGGATCGTCGTGGTCGAGCTCGCGCCCGATCAGGCGAGAGGCAAGTGCGATGGCTTCCATGTCGAGACCCTCGTCGACCCCCGCTGGGCGGTCGATCGTGACCCGCAACGTGCCGCCACGGAACTCGAGGTCGTAGAGATCGAGCTGGAGGTCGGAGACGATGGGAACAATCAGGCGCTCGACCTTCTTCAAGGTGCTGGTGTCACTCATCTGTCTCTCCTTTCCTGTCTCTCTCGTAGGCTTGGTTTCGCCCGGTATCGGGCCTATCAGTAAAGAAGGCGTGGACCCCGAGGAGCCCACGCCTTCGGTTCATCGAACTTCAAAGGACCGATCGAGTATATCGGCTGGCGGGTAGTGTTTCGCCGCCGTCCCGAACCCCGTCCACCCACCGTCTCAAGTCTCTGAACCGAGGTAATCCCTGTGCTCCGAATGTCGACGTTGTTCCTGCGTACGCTGCGCGAGGACCCCGCCGATGCCGAGGTAGCCAGTCATCGGCTCCTCGTACGCGCCGGGTACATCCGCCGCGCCGCGCCGGGTGGCTTCACATGGCTGCCACTGGGCTGGA
>JAVRPF010000223.1:0-2966 GCA_032162385.1 Mycobacterium sp. | reverse complement strand
CCTCAGCGAAAGCTTCCTGTACAACCTCGCTCATCAGCGGCCGTGGTACGAGTTCCAGTTCGGTGCAAGCCTCGGCATCGAGAACCAGATCCCGCCCGCGTACATCCGTGCGGTCGAAGGTTTCAAGCATCACTACGGCCATCTGTTGGAGCCCGACGATTACGCCTTCCACACGATCCACATCATGGTGGACGAGGACCACGGTGGTCACGTGGGCGAGTTCGCCGAGCGTTACCTCGACACCGATGCCAAGCGCCGATCGGCGCGTGCCGCATACTTCGCCGGGGCCGAGGCCACCCGCCGCTGCTGGGACGCCTACGAAGGCGTCTCCTGGTAGTGGCTGATGAGAGATATGCGGCCGTGGGCGGCTCATCTCTCATCGCACGACCTAGCTGACGGTGGTCGCTACGAACGAGCTGACCAGGTCGACCCAGCGGTTCCACAGTTGTGGCGGATAATCGTGGCCCATTCCCTCGATGGATTCGAATCGGGCACCAGTAATGAGTTCCGCGGTGCGTCGGCCACCGCTGATGTCGATCAGGGTGTCGCAGTCGCCGTGCATGACGAGCGACGGCGTCGTCACCTCGCGCAGACGATCGGCGCGCGGAGCCGACCCACCGACAGCACGGAATTGGCGCCCGGTGCCTGATGGATGAAAGCTGCGATCGAAGGAACGCTCGGCGTCGCGCCGCCATCGGGCCTCGTCGGCAAACGCCGGGCTTCCCCAGACGCGAAGTCCGGCGATGTGATTGGCGATGAACGATTCGCGATCGGTCGCCGGTGGTGCCGTCAGCAGCGCGAACGCCTCTGGCGTGGACTCGCCGTACCCGGGCTCGCCGGTGCGCGACATGACCGATGTCATCGACAGCAACCGATCGGGATGCTCGATCGCCAAGACCTGCACGATCATCCCACCCATCGACAGGCCCATCACATGCGCCCGCTCGACAGCCAAGGCGTCGAGCACAGCGACAGCATCGGCCGCCATGTCGGAGAGGTTGTACGTGGTTCCGTTGGCGTCGACTGGTGCATCGTCGAACTTGGATGACAGTCCGACATCACGGTTGTCGAAGCGCACGACACGAAGCCCGCGGGCGACGAACATCTCGCACCAGTCCTCGTGATAGTTGATGCATTGGCTGCCCAGACCGTTGACCAAGATCAGCGTCGGATCAGCCGCGTCCCCGAACGACTCGTAGTAGATCTCGCACTTCCCATTCGTCGCTGTGGCCATGCCTCGACGGTATCTCATGCCACGCGTTCCGCCGTCGGGAACAGCGGCGTTGCCGGTTCGAGCTGGCGCTGATCAACTCCTCGGCGTGAAGTCAGCGCCATCCCGCAAGCATCTCCTGCTCGATTTCGGCGGACCGGTACTGCTGACGCCATTCGAACTTGTCGCCAAAGCCGCGAAGACGTTGGGGCCATTGTCGTGGCGCGGGCCGTTCGACACCAGTACCGACCCGGAGTACGTCAGCTGGCAGTCCGGTCAGATCACCGAGCGCGAGTACTGGTTGATTCGCGCCGCGCCCTTCGGTCTCGACCTACCCGGATTGATGCGACATTTCTACGAGCCGCCTGGCGACTACCTGGTGCGACCGCAGATGGTCGACCTGATCCTCCGGCAACGCGCCGCGGGTCGCGTCGTCGGCATGCTGACAAACGACCTGGCCGCCTTCCATGGACCCGATTGGAAGCAGGGCATCTCGGTGTTCGGCCAATTCGATTTCATCGTCGACGGCTCGGTGACCGGCTTCTTGAAGCCCGATCCGCGCGCCTTCCGCCTCGCCCTCGAGGCCTTCGGCAGCCCCGAGCCCGAGGACGTGGTGTTCGTCGACGACCAGCAGATCAACGTGCGCGGCGCAGAGGCAGTTGGCCTCACCACAGTGCATTTCGATCCGACCGATCCAGGCTGCTCCTTTGAACGGATCGAAGCGGCCTTGGCGTGAGAGCACCTACTTCGGAAAGGTGACCGTTACGACGCGCTCTTCGGTGCCACGCACGACCGTCAGTACGAGGGTCTCACTGGCAGCGCCCAACGCGTCGTGCAGTGCTTCGATGGACACCAGCGGAGTGTCGCCGGCCGCAACCAGCAAATCGCCCTCGGCGATGCCCGCAGCAGCGGCCGGACCATCGTCCTCGACGCCGCGAACGAGCAGGCCGTCGCGCGGTGGCAGACCGACTGAAGCACGCAACTTCGCTGCGACTTCGGGTGGGGCCAGTGCGATGCCGAGGCGGGGACGCACGACCGACTTGCCTGCGGCGAGATCGTCGATGGTCGAACGCAACCCGGCGTCGATCGGCCGAGCGACGTAGAACCCGCGACCGATGCGGTGGGTGTTCAATCCGACGACCCGACCATCGGCATCGGCGACGGGTCCACCCGAAGAACCGCGAACGAGCGGTGCCGTGTGCTCGACGCCTCCGTGCACCTGACGGCCACGCGGGCCATCGAACGCCAGGTCGACCGCCGTGACCATCCCGAACGAAATGCGCGGCCGGTGACCACCCCTGCTGAGGGCGAAGACGACATCGCCGGCGTCGGGCAGTTGCTCGGCCCAGGTCGCCGGTGCAACCGACGCCGTGTCGACTTCGAGCACGACGAGATCGCCGTCTTCATCGGAGCCCGCCACCGTACCCTGCTCGGCACGGCCGTCGGCGAACGTGACCAAGGTGGTGCGGTCGCGCAGGTTGTGGGCATTGGTGAGGACCTTGCCGGATGAGATCACCAGGCCGTTGCCGCGACCGTCTTGACCGATGCTGACAACGGCTCCGCCGAGTGAGGCGAGCACTGAACGAGCGGTGGTGGAGAGATCGTCGACGACAGACATGGCTTGCTCCTCTTTCTGCGAGTCACTAGCTATGAACTAGTAACTACTGAACTAGTAGTAAGCTAGCAGCATGTCGGCAAACCTTGCACACGCGCTCGAAGTTCTGGGCGACCGGTGGACGCTGCAAGTCGTCGCAGG
>JAVRPF010000222.1:0-3507 GCA_032162385.1 Mycobacterium sp. | reverse complement strand
GTCCACTCGCGGCACTCCACCCGAATCGACTGACCCGGCCGCACGCGAACGGCCGGCGGGATGTCGGGATGCCACCGATTGTGGCCCGGCACGGCCTGATCGCGCATCGAACGGGCCTGGTCGACGGAGAACACGACGTCGGGCATCTTTCAACTCCTCAAGGGCGGGGCAGTCGGGCGTGGCGCGGATCGGTCGTGGTGCGGGTGGCCCGTCGCGAGTGTCCTGGCACCGCCGACACCACCGTCGGAACGTCAGCGCTCCGAGCGCCGGCGTCCAGGGCTTGGCGTAGGCGCGGATTCAGCGATCGCAACGCCGGCAGGCCGAACACGCGCCGCGCGCTGCGCCCGCAGGACGGACACGAGGCCGGGTCACCGACCGTCGCCATCGGCCGGACCAGCGTGAAACCTCCGCACGGCGCACAGTCATATCCATAGGTCGGCAAGTATTCGTACCTCCGCGAATGCATTTGGGGCTCAATTCCATTGGATCACGTTGGTCGGAGGTGCGCCAGGTGGTCGGTGCTGGGCCGTCGCGGTGAGGAATCGGCCTCGTGGGCGGAACGTCGGCGTCACGTGCCCGAAACGTCGCCGCCTCGGCCGTTTGCTCCTTGGGCCGTTGACGAGTATCAACCTCGACTTCGTCGGATCGGTTCTGTAGCTCAGTGATCTCACATTTCTGTGTTGATGTCCGTCTTCCTGGTGAGCGCTCCGGCTGGTCGACACACTACAAACCGTTTGGTAAGGGAAGGACGATCATGTCGATCGAGGAAAACAAGTCCGTCGTCGGACGCTGGTTCACCGAGTTTTGGGGACCGGATTTCAATCCGGCCGTCATCGATGAGCTCGCCGCACCGGACATCCGTTTCGAGTACTCCCTGCACGCCCCGTGCCGCGGTCGCGCGGAGGTGCTCGCGTTCGCCACGAAGTTCCGCGCGGCCTTTCCCGACCTTGCCTTCAGTGGCACTGCAGACCTCATCGCCGAGGGCGACTACGTCGTAGGTCAGTGGATCGGCGGTGGCACCCAGACCGGCGAAGCGTTCGACGACATGCCCATTGGCACGCTTGCTGCGGAAACCGGCAAGACGATGCGTTTCACCGGCACCACCATCCTCAAGGTCGAGAATGGCCAGATCACCGAGGAAATCGGTCTGGACGATGGTGTGAAGGTGCTGACGCAGCTGGGCTTGATCGCCGCGGCCTGATCGAGCCTTCTACCCTGCGATGCGCGACGAGCCAACACTTCTGTTCTATTGATGTGCGGACTCCGTCAGCGGTTGACCGCTCGCGGATTGCAGCAGGCAGATGACGGTGCTCGGCAGGGGATTGTTCGCCGTTCGGTCCTGTCCCGAGTCGATCAGGTAGGTCACCGAGTACGGGCTGCCGTCGACGGGTCGACCGGTGTACTCGGGAACTCCTGCCACGCACGCGCGGTTGGCGACGTCAGCGATGGCGGCGTTGACGTCCACCGGGGCGCGCAAATAGACCTCGGCGGCGTGCGCCGCCGCACAGTCGACGATCGAGACGGTCACGGCGCCGAGATCGACCGCGGGAACGTCGGCAATGCAGTCACCGACCTCCAGGTCGACCCACTTGTGAATCTCGGGGCCCAACGTCATCGGTGGAGCAGCGATGGTCGGAGCCGGTGAAGTTGATACAGCGGACGTCGTCGTCGATGTCGCACCGGTCGACGTCTGACCGGACCCGCCGCCCGCACCACAGGCCGACAGCGACACGATCGCGGACAGGCCCAACAGAACGCGAAGACTCCGGATCCGCATGGCGGCCTCCTCGACCCGCGCCCGATCGGCTAACGGATGAGTGTAGGCGCGGGCTCGGGCGTCAGGTCGCAACCCGCTCCGCGGTCACGTCGCGTCCGGCCAGCCTGTCGTCCCACACCTGGAGCACGGCCGCCGGAGTGCGCGGGGTCAGCAGGCTGCCGACGACGTACGCGATCAGGCTCGCGGCCAACCCGTAGTAGATCGGCTCGTTGGCCAGCACGTCGCCCACCGCGAACATCGTCCCAAGGGTGACGACGGTTCCCACCGCCATCGACCACAACGCACCGGTGCCGGTCGCACGCTTCCATAGGAAACCGCCGAGGATGGCCACCAACAGGCCACCGACCAGAATGTCGTAGGCCACCGTCAACGCGGCCACCACGTCGTTGAGCAGCGCTGCGATCACGATGACGGCGATACCGAGGACCGCGACGTAGAGCCGGTCGGAATGCACGTCACGCTCGGCGTTCTCGCCTTCGGCAGACTCCGCGCCGCGGCCGAAGAGCCGCGCCAGCAGAGGCTTCACGTCCGTGCGCGCCACGGTGGCCGTGGCGATCAGTGCCCCTGACGCGGTGGACATCATCGCCGCGACGGCGGCCGCCAGCACGATGCCACTGATGCCGATCGGCAGGATCGTCTCGGCAATCTGCGCGTACACGTCGTCCTTGGCCTTGACGTCGGGCAGGAACGTCGACGCAGCCATGCCGATGACCGCGCCCGCGACGCCGTACAGCAGGCAGTAGATCGCCGCCGTCGTGCCACCCCATTTGGCGACCCGGGGCGAGCGCGCGGTGAACACCCGTTGCCAGATGTCTTGGCCGATCAGCATTCCGAAGCTGTAGACGACGAAGAACGTGACGATCGTCGGTATTCCGATCGCGCCGAGGTCGAACACGGTGTCCCCGGCACGTTCCCTGATGCCGTCGAGGCCGCCCGCCTTGTTCCAGGTGAACGGCAGGAGCAGGAAGAAGATGCCGATGGTCTTGAGCACGAACTGCACCATGTCGGTCAGCGTGATCGACCACATGCCGCCGATCGAGGAGTAGAGCATGACGATCGCACCGCCGATGACCACCGACAGTGTCCGATTGGTGTTGAACAGCACGTTGAAGACCGTTGCGTACGCGATCGTCGACGTCACCGACAACATCAACGTGTAGGCGACCATGACGATGCCGGACGCTGCCGTGGCGTCGACGCCGTAGCGCAGTTTGAGCATCTGCGCGACGGTGTAGACCTTCAGCCGCTGAATGCGTCCGGCGAAGACGAGGCTCAGCAGCAGCAGGCCGACAGCGATGGACACCACCAGCCACATGCCCGAGATGCCGTACTTGTACCCGAGTCCGACGCCGCCGACCGTGGATGCGCCGCCGAGGACGACGGCGGCCATGGTGCCGGTGTAGAGGGCCGGGCCGAGTCGCCGTCCGGCGACCAGGAAGTCGGCCGAGTCCTTCGTTCTCGACTTACCCCAGAAGCCGAACGCGAGCATGGCCGCGAGATAGAAGACGATGATGGCGATGTCGATGGGTTTACCCATGATGGGACTCCTCGAGATGGGTAGGGGAAAACATCCGCAGTAGCGCGGGAAGGACGACCACGGCCGGACCGGGTGTGGTGAAGGTGCCCGCGATGATCTCGCCGACCGTGTCGAGCGTTGCCAAGTGGGCGGTGATGTCGAAACTCGCTGCCAGGGCTACGAAGTCGGGTCGAGACAGTTCGGTCGCAGTGGC
>JAVRPF010000221.1:0-3483 GCA_032162385.1 Mycobacterium sp. | reverse complement strand
CCGCTCTGGCGCCACGTGACCGCAGCCTGGTCACCGTGAGCGCACTGGTGGCCTCCGGGCAGGTCGCCCAGATCACCTACCACCTCAACCGCGCTCTCGACAACGGACTAACCGTCGCCCAAGCCGGAGAAGCGTTGACCCAACTAGCGTTCTACGCCGGCTGGCCCAAGGTGTTCACCGCCCTGCCCGTGGTGAAAGACGTCATCGAGAGCCGACCCAGATAACCGATAGTCCGCCAACGACATTGGAGTAACACAGATGAACCCGACCTATGACTTCGACGGCCAGGTCGCCGTCGTCACCGGCGCCGCCTCGGGAATGGGCCTCGCCACCGCGCAGGCCTTCGCCGAGGCAGGCGCTTGCGTCACTCTCGCCGACCGCGACGCCGATGCCGCCCACGCGGCAGCCGAGAAGCTCTCCACAGCAGGGCTAGTCGCGATCAGCATCGGCTGCGACGTCACAGACGAAGGTCAGGTCGCTGCCATGATCGAACAGACCGTCGCCACCTTCGGGCGCCTGGACATGGCGTTCAACAACGCTGGTATCCAGGCCCCGCCCAGCGATGCCGCCGACGAAACCGCGGAGAACTTCGACCACGTCAACGCGGTCAACCTGCGCGGCATCTGGGCCGCCCAGAAACACGAACTCCGGCAGATGCGCACCCAGGGCAGCGGCGCCATCGTCAACTGCTCCTCCCTGGGCGGACTGGTCGGCCTGCCAGAACGTGCGGCCTACCACGCCTCCAAGCACGGGGTCATCGGACTGACCAAGAGCGCCGCCGTCGAATACGCGCCCAAGGGCATCCGCATCAACGCCGTCTGCCCAGGAACCATCGACACCCCTATGGTCGCCGACATGCTCACCGGTCAGGCCGACGCGATGGCCGAAATCATGAAGCAACAATCGATTGGGCGACTCGGTCGCGCCGAGGAGGTGGCAGCCGCAGTGCTCTGGCTGTGCAGCCCCGGGGCGAGTTTCGTGGTGGGCGCGGCGCTTCCCGTCGACGGCGGCTTCACCGCCCACTGAGCACCGACAGTCGCTGATGCCTCTGCCCGCAGAGCCTTTGGCACCCCACCACGCCACCTGCAGGAGAAACGATGACGACAGCACACATCTCCACAGTCCCTTAGGCCACAGCGGCGAGCCGCTGAGCGACGAGACGATCAGCCAGCGTTGAGTGCTTGGGAACTGGTCACGTTGATGGCCGGATATGCGAACCCGCCCTCCTTGGCGCGGTCGCGCATCGCAACGTAGTGATCGGGGGTTGCTATCGGCATGATCGAAAGTCCTATCGGTGAGCGTTAAGTGCATCCGCACGAATTGCGATGGTGGAACGTCGTCGGCACGCGAATTCGTTGCGGCGCACCATCCTGTCCCCGAATGCGGCGCAGAAGCAATTCGACCGCGGTGGCGCCGATCGTCTCGACGTCCTGCGCCGCCGCGGTGAGCTTGGGTTCGAAGAGGTCCGACCATTCGAAGTCGTCGTAACACACGAATGCCACGTCGTCCGGAATCGACAATCCAAGACTGCGAATGGCTTTGAGTGTTCCGATGGTCATGGAGTTGTTCAAGGACACCAGCGCGGCGGGCCGGTCCTCACCCGACATCAGCGAGTGCACTTCGCGTTCCGCCACGTCCGTGTTGGAGTCGCCGTCGAGGACCAGAGCGGCGTCGACTGCGATACCGCGGTCCGCGAGCGCCGTGGAGTAACCATCGAATCGCTCAGTGGTGGAGGAGATCCCGGCGAGGCCGCGTACGACGGCGATCCGACGATGGCCGAGGTCGAGCAGGTGCTCGGTCAATGACCGTGCCGACGAGAAGTTCTCCGGGCCGACCTGATCGCTCCCGACGTCGACACCGCGGTCGATCAGAACCAGAGGAGTTCCAGTGCGGGTGATTTCTGGGAGGGTGACACGCTCCGACCCGGCCGCGGGTGCCACGATCATCCCGTCGACCTGCCGGTCCAGAAGCGAGTCGGTGACGCGTTTCTCCGATTCCACGTCGTCGTGGGAATCTCCGACGATCAGCACGTACCCGGCGTCCGACAGAGCCCGTTCCACGGCGTGAACCAGGCTCCCGAAGTACGGATTCGTCAACGCGGAGATCGAGAGCCCGACCGTGTGCGTGCGCCCGGCCGCGAGTGATCGTGCGACGACGTTGCGCCGGTACCCGGTCTCCTCGATGGCCGCTTCGACGCGCAAGCGCGTGGCGGTGTTGACCTTGCGCGTGCCGTTGAGCACGTGCGAGACCGTGGACGCGGAGACGCCGGCGATGCGGGCGACGTCGCCCATCGTGGTCACCGGAGACGCACGATGCGGTCCGCGCGACCTGCGGTCGACTCGATCAGTTGGGCATTGCGCTCGTCGGACCCGAGGGCCCAGAACGCCGCGTCCTCCGGGGACTTTCCGTGCGCCTCGTGTCGGCGCAGCAGCCGAGCGTGGCGAACGTCGCTGTCGGGGGCCAAGAACCAGACCTCGTCCATGCAGGACCGCGCCGCAGGCCACGCATCGAATTCCAGCAGAAGGTAATTGCCCTCGGTGACGACCAGCGGCACTGTGGGCGGGACGGGAATGGACGAGCCGATCGACTCTTCGATCTCGCGCCGGAACCGGGGCGCGTACACGACTGGGTCGTCTACGCGCTGTGCCCGAAGGGTCGCGATCAGCCGCGCATACCCGCCATCGTCGAACGTGTCGTGCGCACCCTTGCGATCCAGGATCCCCATGTCGATCAAGACTTCGTTGGCCAGATGAAAACCGTCCATGGGTACGAGCACGGCGGCGTCCGGACCGAGAGCGGCGACGAGTTGCTCGGCGACGGTGGACTTCCCGGCTCCCGGAGCTCCGGTGAGACCGAGAATACGGCGCCCCCCGGGAACGACGAGCGCCTTGGCCGACTCGACCAAATGGTCGAGTGTGGCGTCCTGTACGTCCTGCTCGATGGTCACCGCTCTCGCTTTCGAGTCTGTTCGATACGGAGTTCGCTCAGCCATGCCCGCGGCCCGACCACCGAACACCGTAGTGCCGCCACGCGAGCGGAGCGATCGATGCGCTCGGCAACACTGCTCTCGATCTGGGTCGAGAAGTACGAGTACGCACCGTGGAAGGCATCGCCTGCGCCCAGCGTGTCGACCACCACCACCGGTTCCACCGGCACGGACCCGGACTCGCCATCCGACCACCACTCGACGGGATCGCCGCCGTGCGTGGAGACGACGGTGCGAACACCGCTGCGGACCAGCGCCGCGGCGGTGGACTCCGGGTTGTCGGCGCCCGGCATTCGGAAGTCGTTGGAGCACACCATGTCCGTCGCGTGCGGAACGATGTCGCGCATCACCGGTTTCCAACGGCCGGCATCGACGACCACCGTCGTTGACCCGGCTTTCGCGTGGTCAACGGCAGCGCGGGCCATCAGCGGGTGGTGACCGTCGACGAGCACGACGTCGGCATTCGCCACGAGATCTTCGAGGTCTGCCGGTGGAGA
>JAVRPF010000220.1:0-2890 GCA_032162385.1 Mycobacterium sp. | reverse complement strand
CGTAGTCGTGCTGGTGGTCGCCGTCATCGCAATCCCCAACCTCGGCAGGATGGCGCGCCCGGTCATCGACTACGCCGGAATCGTCCTGATCGGTTTGGGCGCAACGGGCCTCACCCTGGCCACCAGTTGGGGTGGCACCACCTACGCGTGGGGCTCCCCGATGATCATCGGCCTCGTCGTCGGATCCCTGGTCGCCATCGGCGCATTCATCGCCGTCGAACTGCGGGCTGCCGAACCGATTCTGCCGATGCGACTGTTCCGCGAGCCGGTCTTCGCCGTCTGCTGCGGGCTGTCGTTCGTCGTCGGCTTCGCAATGCTCGGCGCGTTGACTTTCCTGCCGACGTTCATGCAGTTCGTCGACGGCGTCTCGGCCACCACGTCGGGCCTGCACACCTTGCCCATGGTGGTCGGGCTGCTCACGATGTCGATGAGCAGTGGCGTGATCGTCGGCCGCACCGGGCGCTACAAGATCTTCCCGGTCGCCGGAACGGCCGTCATGGCAGTCGGTTTCGTCCTGCTGTCCCGGATGGGTCCGGACACGTCCACCCTGGTGCAGTCGCTCTACCTGGTGGTGTTGGGCGCCGGTATCGGCATGTGCATGCAGGTTCTGGTGCTGATCGTGCAGAACACCGTCGACTTCTCCGACCTGGGCGTGGCGACGTCTGGCGTCACGTTCTTCCGCACCATCGGTAGCTCGTTCGGCGCGGCGGTGTTCGGGTCGCTGTTCAACAACTTCTTGCACAGCCGGATCGGGGACGCCCTCGCGCGCAGCGGCGCACCACCCGAGGCGGCGCAGTCCCCCGATGCCCTGCATCAATTGCCGCCGGAGCTGGCCGCACCGATCGCCGCCGCCTACGCCGATGCCCTGGACATGGTGTTCCTGTGCGCCGCGCCGGTGGCAGTGGTCGGTTTCGTGTTGGCCTTGATGCTCAAACAGGTTCCGTTGCGCAACAACGACGTCAGCACTGCCGTCGACCTGGGTGAAGGGTTCGCGATGCCGACGACCGACTCGCCGGACCAGCTGTTGGAGAACGCCGTCGGCCGGCTGATTCGCCAAGGCTCCGGTGTGCAGCTGCGTGCCCTGGCCGAGCGCCCGGGAAGCAAACTCGACATCGCCCGGCTGTGGGCGCTGCTGCAGGTATACCGCTTCGGGCAGGCCGCCGGGCAGGCCCGCGTCGGCGACGTCGCCGAGCACGTCCGGGTGCCGCGCGAGCTCCTCGAGCCGGCGTTTGACCGCCTTGCTGCGACCGGCTACGCCGAGCGAAGTGGAGATGTCTTCTGGCTGACCCCGGCGGGCGCGCACCAGGTTGAACTCGTCCGCATGGGGATGATGGATTGGATCACCCAACGGCTGGTCCAATCCTCCGGTCTACAGGCCCGGCCAGAGCAGGTTGGGAACGCGTTGGAACGCATCACGCAAAATGTTCTGGTGCAACGAGATTGGACCGACGACGAGACCCAGGCGATGCGGATGCGCCCGCCTCGCAGAGCGCCCCAGCCGCCTCGGAGCGCGCCCCAGCCGCCGAGGCGAACGTCGGCGCCCATGCCTCCGCGCCCGGCTGCCCCGGATCCCCGCGGGCGCACGCGCGGACCCGGACCCGCCGAACCTCCCACCACCCGCCTCCGGCCACCCGGTCCGCCGCGTGGAAACCCGCGACCTCCGCATCGGTAGTCGGGCTCGAGTACTCTTACGCGTCGGATGTCTCGCAGACGTGGTCGCGTCAGTCCTGACCTCGATTCCGGCGAATGTGTCGCACAACACAAAACGTTTTCCCGGTCCTATGCCAACGCAAAAACTCGGTCAACCTGGGAATGAGTTGACAAGGTCCGAGGATCTCCGGATCGACGGTCGGACGAGTCCGGCCGATGCGTGTAACCTGGCGTTCGAGCAATTGGCTTGTGCTGCTTCGGCTTCGGTGTCGTCGCACGTCGCCCTGCTGCGGGGAGGGGGTTGAGCCGGACAGCATGCGGGAACACCGTCGACGCTGACGCGTTGACCTGCGGGTCACCACGAATCCATCGCGAAAGGTTGGAAGTAACGCATATGGGCTCCCCGAGTGGCGGTGCACGTCTGGGCACCCGATTCGGGTCCTACGAGCTGCGAGAGTTGATCGGCATCGGCGGTATGGGCGAGGTCTATCGGGCCTACGACACCGTGCGCGAGCGGATGGTGGCACTCAAGCTATTGCGAACGGACATCGCGGCCGACCCGAACTACCAGGACCGTTTCCGGCGTGAGTCGCGCATCGCTGCGCGACTGCAGGAGCCCCACGTCATTCCCGTGCACGACTTCGGCGAGATCGACGGCGTGCTCTACATCGACATGCGCCTAGTCGAGGGCGCCAGCGTGAAGGACGAGCTTAGGGTCAACGGCACGCTACCACCGCCACGCACGGTGTCGATCGTCGGCCAGGTCGCCGCTGCACTCGACGCCGCGCACGCCAACGGCCTGGTGCACCGCGACATCAAGCCCGAGAACGTGCTGCTCACGCCAGACGACTTCGCCTACCTGGTCGATTTCGGCATCGCCTACGGTGGCGGCGAGGCGACCGTGACGAAGACCGGGCTGGTCATCGGCTCGTGCGCCTACATGGCCACCGAGCGGCTCAGCGGCAATGCCGGCGGCCCGGCGTCGGACGTGTACTCGTTGACCTGCCTGCTCTACGAGTGCCTCACCGGTCGGGCGCCGTTCGAAGCGGGCGACCTGCGGCAGGTCATGAGCGCGCACATGTTCGTGCCGCCGCCGCGGCCGAGTCTTGAGCGCCGCGGGATCAGCCCGGCGTTCGACGACGTCGTTGCGAAGGGCATGGCCAAGAATCCGGCCGACCGGTACGCGTCGGCGGGTGAGCTGGCCAGGGCGGCGGCCACCGCCGCACAGGACCGCGTGCCC
>JAVRPF010000219.1:0-2849 GCA_032162385.1 Mycobacterium sp. | reverse complement strand
GACCGCGTCGTGGCCGCCCTTGCTGCTACCGATCGCCCACGGTGACCCGACGTCCTTCGGAGCCGCGGTCACACTGTTGTTGCGTCCCTTGCGGTGCACCTTGCCGATCGGGTGGATCGGTGGCAGGTAGACGACGTCGAAGCCCATCTTCGCAACGCGGGGCAGAGCCTTGCTGGCGGTAGCGAACGTTCCGTGGACGGCGTTGCCCTTGCCGTCCCACCCGCCGGTGGACCGGGGGAACATCTCGTACCAGGCGCTGAAGCGGGCCAGCGGTCGGTCGACCCAGACGCCGTACTGCTCACCGCGAGTGACGAGTTCGCGTAACGGGTACCTTCGCAGCAGGTCGGCGACCTCGGGCGCGAGGGCTGCGCCCGCGCGGGCGAACGGGTCGCCCGGTTCGCGCAGCCTGACTGCCGCATCGATCAGCGGATAGCGGTCCTGGCGCGGCACGCCCGTCGCGGCGCGCTCCAGTAGTTGTGCACCCAGCACCAGGTCGTTGGACAGCTCCGACTCGCCCTGGCCGGCTTCGAGCTTGGCAGTGACGTTCTTCCGCCACGTCGAGAGTGGGTCGCCCCAGCCGTCCACACGGAATGTCCACAACCCGACGGCGTCGGGGGTGAACTGACCGTGGAGGACGTCTGGCGTGCGACCGGGTGACATCGGCAACAGTTGTGGCTTGACCTTCGGAGTGGCGCCGACGACCGCCTCGATCGGGACGGCGGCGAGGGGTGGGGTCGGCACGCCGGCAGGCGCCTTGGCGAGCCGCGGGTAGGCGGTGCCGTGGTACCTCACGACCAGCGTGGCCGCGACGCCCTCGTGGCCCTCGCGCCACACAGCGGCCCTGACCGGAACCACCTCGCCGACCACGGCCTTGGCCGGGAAACGACCGCCGGAAACGACTGGCGCGACGTCGTCGATCTCGATACGACCGGCCACCACCCAACTCCTTCACGTCTGGCGCAGCCAGGCCGCCGCGCACTGTCGTCTGTTTCGTTTCAAAGCCTCGTCGCGCCTTATACCCACCGTAGTGTCCGGCTCAACCCAATGGGCCTGATGTAGTCATGCTCATCGCTGCGAGCCCAGGATTTATCAGTAAGGTGAAGCCACGTGAAAGCCCTCCGCCGGTTCACCGTCCGCACTCATTTGCCTGAGCGTCTCGCCGCGCTGGAGAGACTGTCGATAAACCTGCGGTGGTCGTGGGACACGCCCACCCAACACCTGTTCGCCACCGTGGATCCGGAGCTGTGGGAGCAGGCCGGGGGCGACCCGGTGGCGCTGCTCGGCGGGGTCAGCCCGAAGCGGCTGGACGAACTGGCCATCGACGAATCGTTCCTGGCCAGGCTGGACCACCTGGCCGCCCAGTTGGATACCTACCTGACCCGGCCGATGTGGTACCAGGAGCAGGCCGCCGCCGGCGTCGCGCTGCCCAACGGCATCGCGTATTTCTCGATGGAGTTCGGCGTCGCCGAGGTGCTGCCGAACTACTCTGGTGGCCTCGGCATCCTTGCCGGTGACCACCTGAAGTCGGCGTCGGACCTGGGGTTGCCGCTTATCGCGGTCGGTCTGTACTACCGGTCGGGTTACTTCAGGCAATCGCTGACCGCCGAGGGCTGGCAGCACGAGAACTACCCGTCGCTCGACCCGCAGGGTCTGCCGCTGCGGCTGCTCACCGACGCCGACGGCGAGCCGGTTCTGGTCTCGCTGGCGATGCCGGACTCGGCCCAACTCAACGCCCGGGTGTGGATTGCGCAGGTCGGTCGAATTCCGTTACTGCTGCTGGATTCCGACATCCCCGAAACCGAGCATGATCTGCGCGGTGTCACCGACCGGCTCTACGGCGGCGACCAGGGGCATCGGATCAAGCAGGAGATCCTCGCAGGCATCGGCGGGGTGCGCGCCATTCGCGCGTTCACCGCCGTCGAAGGACTGCCGGAGCCGCAGGTGTTCCACATGAACGAGGGCCACGCCGGCTTCCTTGGCGTCGAGCGCATCCGCGAGCTCGTCACCGACGGCGGCCTTGACTTCGACACCGCGCTCGCCGTGGTGCGGTCCAGCACGGTATTCACCACCCATACGCCGGTGCCCGCGGGTATCGACCGATTCCCGGTGGAGATGGTCAAGCACTACTTCGGCAGCCCGTCCGGCACCCCGTCGGGGGCGAACTCCCGGTTGCTTCCTGGCGTGCCGCTGGACCGCATCGTCGCGTTCGGTGCGGAGGACGATCCGTCCAAGTTCAACATGGCGCACATGGGCCTGCGGCTGGCGCAGCGCGCCAACGGGGTGTCGCTGCTGCACGGCCGGGTCAGTTGCGGAATGTTCAACGAATTGTGGCCAGGGTTCGACACCGGTGAGGTGCCGATCGGCTCGATCACCAACGGCGTGCACGCACCGACGTGGGCGGCGCCGCAATGGCTGGAGCTCGGTCGCGAGTTGGCGGGCGGCGACTCGCTGTCCGAGCCCGCGGTGTGGGAGCGGCTGCAGCAGGTCGATCCCGGTCACTTGTGGTGGATCCGCTCGCAACTGCGTGAGCTGCTGATCGACGACGTGCGGGCGCGGCTGCGCCGGTCGTGGCTGGAGCGCGGTGCGTCGGACGCCGAATTGGGCTGGATCGCAACGGCGTTCGATCCGAACGTGCTGACCATCGGATTCGCCCGACGGGTGCCGACGTACAAGCGGCTGACGCTGATGCTGCGCGACCCGGAGAAGCTGGAGCAGCTGCTGCTCGACGAGAAGCGCCCCCTCCAGCTCATCGTGGCGGGCAAGTCGCACCCGGCCGACGACGGTGGCAAGGCGCTGATCCAGCAGGTCGTGAAGTTCGCCGACCGGCCCGAGGTGCGGCACCGCATCGC
>JAVRPF010000218.1:0-5119 GCA_032162385.1 Mycobacterium sp. | reverse complement strand
GGCGGGCTCGGCGCGGCGCTCAAGACCCTGGGTCGCCGCTCCGCGGTCCCGGTCGACCTCGAGGTCGGGGTCGACCGACAGTTGCCGGAGAGTGCCGAAGTGGCCGCCTACTACGTCGTTTCCGAGGCACTCACCAACGTGGCGAAGCACGCCCGAGCTTCCGAAGTCAACGTGCGCGTCGAAGCCGATGAGGCCAATCTCCATCTCTGGATTCGAGACAATGGAATCGGAGGAGCCGACTGCGGCAACGGGTCCGGACTCACTGGACTCATCGACCGCGTCGAGGCGCTCGGCGGCATGCTTGAGATCTCCAGCCTCCCTGGAAGCGGGACGTCCCTGCTCGTCGAGATCCCACTCGAAGTCCGATGACAGGGCTGGGTTTACCCGAGACCAGGAAGCCGGCGCCCAGCGGCCAGAGGAGAGCGGCGGCGGTGTCCTGGGACAATGCAGTCGCCGCGTCGAAAGATCATCGACATCCCCGCCCGCCTGACCCGTCCCCAATGCCGACCGACCCTGCACCCGCCCACCCACTGGCCATGGCGCCAACCCTGGCTTCGACTGTGGCACAAAATGTTCCAACAGCGGCCACCACCACTACCGATGGCCCAAACTCGCCACGATGATCTCCGCTTCGGCTGCCGGGAGCAGGCAGAGGACTGCTGGAAGCATTGCCGCCGCGACCGAACTCCTGACCGGCACCCACGCCGCCTAAACTAGGTCACGCTCCGTCTCTGGTCAGATGTGCGGGGTTCACGAAGGACGGCCCCGGGTCGGGATGGACGTTGTGCGCATTGATCTCTTCGCCGCAGTGGTCACACGTGAGCCTGGGCTCGGTGAGGTTGCCGCAGGAATCGTGGGTCAGCACGATGGGCGCACCTTGCGGGCCCGCGAGATAGGTGTCACCCCAACGCATCAGGACGACGATGGCAGGGAACAGGTCGCGGCCCGCCGCGGTCAGACGGTACTCGAAGTCCTGGCGGACGGGCCCGCCACCGTAGGGGATGCGGATGAGCAGACCGTACTCAACCAGCTTGGCGAGGCGGCTCGACAGCGTCGGCCTGGGAATGCCGAGGTTTCGGGCGAACCGCCCGTAGCGTCGCACGCCGAAGAACGCCTCCCGAAGGATGAGCATCGACCATCGTTCGCCGACGAGATCTAGTGCGCGACTGACGGAGTCGCCGTTGAAGCGGTGCGCGAGCCGATCGGAGTCATCGTCCACGAGCGCTCACCGTTGACGGGTCTCGCAGCTCGTCACTGAAATGCTCACGCACCGCGGCGAGTACGTGACGTCCGGCCTGATCCTCCGCTGTTGCCGGGACGATCCCCACATGGTCCGCGCCTGCGTCGAAGTAGGACTCGATCCGAGCGATGACCTCGGGCGTGGCCCCGATGGCACCGACGGCCGCCGCCAGCTCCGGCGGGATCGCGTCGGCAAGCTCGCCGCGGGAAGCGCCGGCCCGTGCTCTGTTGACGAGGTCGCCGTAACCGAGATCGGCGAACATCTCGCCGTAGCCGGGTGGCTTCAGATAGGCCGCCAGCTGTGACGCGATTTGACGATGCGTCGCCGGTCCTGGGTCGACGGCGGCGCTCACCCACACCGCCAATCGCGGAGCGGCGATCCCGTGTGCGTCGGCGGTGGCATCGATGGCTGTGCGCACCGCCGAGACGTGCCCCGGGCTGACCAAGTTCAGTACGAGCTGATCAGCGGATTGCACTGCGACTCGGGTCATCTGCGGTCCGAACGCCGCGACGGTGAGCTTGGTCGACGGTTGCGGACTGCGCAGAGAAAAGCCGCGCGAGCGGACGAGCTTGCCGGCAAAGTCGGTTCGTTCACCGTCGAGCGCCCGCCGCACCAGCTCGACCGTTTCCCGCATCCGTGTCGGCGCTGCCGCCCAGTCACGGTCGTGCCATCCGGAGACGATCATGGGACTCGACGCGCCGAGTGCCAAGTCGACGTCCTGGCCTGTGAGGGTCGCAACGGTAGACACGCCGAGCGCAAGGGCGACGGGACTGCGCACGCCGATCGCCAGCGGCCCGACGGTGAGGGCGAGACCTGGCGACGTCAGCCCGATCGCGGTGGCCAGCGCGAAGGCGTCGAACGTCGCCATCTCGCCGATCCACAGGCGACGAAACCCACACGACCACGCCTGTGCGGCGATGTCGAGCGCTTCGGCGTCGGGTTGGTCGAACCAGTAGGGCAGCACGACTCCAAGGGAGCGGTGGCTCATAACTGGCTGGTGTTCGTCGGCAGATCGAGCAGGATCCGTCCGGTGGTCTCCCACATCGCGGGGTTGACCTGCATGTGCGCGGTCGCGGTGTTCGCGTCGCGGAATCGACGCTGCAGCGGCGACGTCTCGTAAATCGATGTCCCGCCGCCCAAGTCGTACATCGACCGAGCGACTTCCGCGGAGGTGCGGACCGCGTGCGTGGCGGCCAGCCGGAGGGCCGTGCGCAGCTCGAGCGAGACGGGCGTGCCGGCTTCGGCGGCCCGCCAGGCGTCGTCGATCGCCTGGTAGTAGAACGTTCTGGCTGCGCGTAGCGCAGCCTCGGCCTGACCAACGGACGCCTGCGTCATCGGTTTCTCCGCGAGGGTGCGCCGTCCTCCGAGAGCGATCTTGCGACCGGCGAGGTCGAGTAGGTCGTCGATGGCACCGCGCGCGTTGCCGAGCGCCGCCGCCGCGATGGACAGGGCGAAATAACCGAATATCGGGAATCGGTACAGGGGGGAGTCGTCGAGCGGGCCGTCGGCCAGCGACAGGATCCGGTGGGTCGGGACGAAGACGTCGTCGGCGACCGCGTCGTGGCTTCCGGTGGCTCGCAATCCCGACGTGTGCCAGGTGTCGAGGATCTTCAGCTCGCTCGTCGGGATGCCGACCGCCCGCAGCACGGGCGGATCACCTTCCTCTTCCGCGCCGGTGACGAGCACGCAGCCGCCAAAGAAGTGCTCCGAGTGAGTGATACCGCTGCAGAACGCCCATTGGCCGGATACCCGAACGCCGCCGTCGACTGGCCGCGCGGTGCCGCGGGGCGCCCACACCCCCGCGGCGATCGAGCGCGGGTCGCCAAGGGTCTCGGCGGCGCCCGCTGCGGGGAGGTAGCCGGCGAGCAGGCTGCTGGTGATGGCGATGGACACGCACCATCCGGTCGCAGCGTCTCCTCGAGCGATGGTTTCCGCGCACTCGAGAGCGATGCCCGGCGGGGCTTGGGCAGCGCCCAACGAACTAAGTGCCCCGCAGCGCATCAGACCCGAATCGCGCAGGCGGTCCACCAAGTCCAGGACCAGTCGGCGCTCGCGTTCGTTGTCGACGGCCACGTCGCGCGCCAGCTGGGAGATCTTCTCGGCCTCGGCCAGCAGATCGGAGAAGCCGGCTGGATCCCGCTGCACCGTTGCGGTCATCGATAAGGCTCCCTATGGTTCATTTTCAGTATTAGTTCAATATTTTTACTATGCGTGTCGACGGGAGTCAAGGCGGTCCGCTCGTTCCGTCACCCACCGCCGCGATGAATGGAGACACCATGACGATCAACCACCAAGTCCGTCTCGCCGCCCGCCCGGCCGGGATGGCGACGCCGGGCGACTTCGCGTTCACCGAGGAACCAATCCCCGTCCCGGCCGACGGCGAGTTCATCGTCGAGGTATCCCACATCTCCGTCGACCCGGCGATGCGCGGATGGATGAATGCCGGCGCGTCCTACATCCCGCCGGTGGCGCTCCGCGACCTGATGCGCGCCCGAGCAATCGGCACCGTCAGTGCCTCCCGACAACCCGGCTTCACAGTTGGCGAGCACGGCTATGGAACCTTCGGCGCGCAGGAGCATGCGGTGTCCGACGGGAAGGGCGTGATCAAGATCGACACGTCGATTGCGCCTGCGACCACGTACCTGGGCGCACTCGGCATCACCGGGCTGACCGCCTACTTCGGACTCCTCGACGTCGCGAAGATCAAAGCCGGTGACACCGTGGTCGTCTCGGGCGCCGCAGGAGCAGTCGGTAGCGTCGCCGGCCAGATCGCGAAACTCAAGGGCTGCCGCACCATCGGCATCGCCGGTGGACCCGACAAGTGCCGAGCGCTGGTCGACGACATCGGGTTCGACGCCGCCATCGACTACAAGTCCGAAGACATCCCGAAGGCTCTTCGTCGGCTCGCACCCGGCGGCGTCGACGTCTACTTCGACAACGTCGGCGGCGACGTTCTCGACGCCGTCCTGACCCGCCTGGCGCGCGGAGCGCGCATCGTGATCTCCGGTGCCGTGTCGCAGTACAACGAGGCGAAGGTACTAGGCCCCGCGAACTACCTGTCGCTGCTGGTCTATCGGGCATCGATGATCGGCATGGTCGTCTTCGACTACGAGGACCGATATCAGGCCGCCTCCGCCGAGCTCGCCCAGTGGCTGCATGCCGGCCAGTTGACGTCACACGAGCACGTCGTCGACGGTGGTGTTCGCGCCTTTCCCGAGGTTCTGCTCAAGCTGTTCACCGGTGAGAACACCGGCAAGCTCATCCTCAGGGCCTGACGCCGATACTGCGCCTGCCCAGGTATCCCAAAACGACTGCGAGGAAACCGAACTTGGTCATTGCGGCCCCGCGAGCTCGACGCGCGTTGACGGCGGTGTCGGTGCCTCTCAGTACGGAGAGCAACGAGACGCCTTCGATCGCATCGCGGAGGGCTGCGACGCCTGCGACGAGGACGATCAGACGTGAATCGTTGTGCCGCTGCTTGATTCGATCGATCAGCAACGCCGTCAAGACGCCGTAGGAAGCCGCGTAGCCGAAGTCCAGCCTCAGGGATGTCCGTGCTGCGCGGCGACCGCGCTCACCCCAGCTGGCCATGATCTGCGTGGCGCGTGCCTCGGTGCCTGCCAGTTCGAACGCGACGATCCCGGGTCCGCCCGTTCTTCGCATACCGCGTTCGGGGACGAACACGAGCGCGGTGTTGTGTCTGAGCACCTCGGTGGGTTGCCGAACGCCAGCTTGCCGTCCCTGGGCGAAGTTTGCCATCGAATACCCGAACTGTGCACATGTGCATTCGATATGAGGATCGGGCGACGCTTTCGGACTTCCTCTAGATTGAACTGGGGGGACTTGCACAACTCTGCAGTAACGGCAATTGCCCTTGGT
>JAVRPF010000217.1:0-2607 GCA_032162385.1 Mycobacterium sp. | reverse complement strand
GCTCGACGAACGAGGCGAGGTTCGGCGCGTGCGCGGCGATTCTGCGGGATGCGCCGATGGGCAGCAGGCGGTCCTTGCGACTGCCGATGACGAGCGTGGGCACGGTGAGGTTGGCCAACCCGATGTGCTTCGGACCGAGCGAGTCGACCAGCGCGCGGGCCCAGCCGCCTCGACCGGCGGGCGGCGTCGTCGCGAAGAGGTCGAACACGAAGTCCGCGATCGCGGGGTCGGCGTCGCGCCCGACCGCCAGTGCGGCGACGAATCGCCGACTCTGCTGGATCGAGCCGGGCAGCAGGGGCGCCGCACCGAGTTGCTTGAGCAGGATCCCCGCGGCCGCCACCCGACTACCGGACAGAGGGCGCGGCACGGGCAGGAACTGCACGTCGCGCAACAGGTGGCCCGTCGTGGTGTTGATCAGGGCGACGGCGTCGGCGCACCGCGAAACCCGCTGCGGGTAGCGCTGCGCCCACGATGTGATCGCCATGCCACCCATCGAGTGCCCTGCGATGACGGCGCGCTCGCCGTGGGCCAAGGTGGCGTCCAGTACGGCGTCCAGGTCGGCCGCCAGGAAATCCAGGCCGTAGTTGCTGCGGTTCCCCCGAAGGGGCGGGACGCCGCTGCGCCCGTGGCCGCGGTGGTCGAAGGCGATGACCCGGTAGTCGGTGGAGAGGTCGGCGATCTGGTTGGCCCAGACGCGGATCGCGCAGGTGATGCCGTGGGCCAGCACGATCGGGTAGCCGTCTTCGGGTCCGAAGACCTCGGTATGCAACCGGGTGCCGTCCGAGGAACGGACGTCGACGACGCGCCCGCGCGTCAGGGCCTCGGCCGGGGCATAACGCCTCAATTGACTGGTCACGGTTGCTCCGATCGGTACCGGCAACGCTGCCGGAACGAGCAGTTTATCCGGTCAAAAGCACGGGCTTGATCACCTGGCCCGCCTTGGCGGCCGCCCAGGCTTCGTCGAAGGCAGTCAGATCGAACGTGGTGACGAGCTTGTCGACGGGCAGGTCGCCGCTGCGAACCAGCTCAGCCAAGCGCGGAATGAAGGTGTGCGGGTCGCTGTCGCCCTCGACGACACCCCGCACCCGCAGTCCCTTCCCCAAGATCAGGCCGACGGGCAACTCCGAACTCAGCGCGCCGAGCCCGACGAGCGCCAGCGTCCCGCACGACCGCAACACCGTCAGCGCCGTCGCGATGACCGAGGGAAGCGCCGTGGTGTCCACCGCGAGGGTTGGCCCTCCCCCAGTGAGATCGCCGATCGCCGCCGCCGCGTCCACTGTCGTGGGGTCGACGGTCGCGGTGGCGCCCAGCTCGGTGGCCAGTGCCCGCCGCTCGGGCACCGGGTCGACCGCGACGATCGCGCGGCAGCCCGCGATGTGCGCGCCCATCACCGCAGACAGACCCACCGCGCCTGCACCGAAGACGACCAGCGCGTCATCCGCCCCCGCCGACAGTGCGTTGAAGACCGTGCCGACCCCGGTCTGCACGCTGCAGGCGAGCGGGGCCGCCAGCTGCGGGGCGAGCGGCTCGGTCAGGACCACGGTGTTCGCGGGCTGGGCCAGGGCGTGGGTGGCGAAGCTGGACTGGCCGAAGAATCCTCCGGTGACGGGTCTGCCGTCCAGACGCAGGGCGCTGTCGTCGTCACGGCGATCTCCGCGCATGTTCAGATCGGTCGACCGGTCGCAGTAGGCAGGCCTGCCATCGATGCAACTGGCGCACCGGCCGCAGCTCGCGAAGGTCAGCACCACCTGCTGGCCCTCCCCCGCGATCGCCCGTGGCCCGGCGGAGACGACCGTGCCGACGCCCTCGTGCCCGAACACCATCGGCAGCCGCTTGGCGGACCACCTGGCAGCGACACTGACGTCGGTGTGGCAGATGCCGACGGCTTCGATGCGCACCAGCACCTCGTCGTCGACCGGAGGCCGGATCGTGACGTCGGTGAGGTGCGGGTCGCTACCCACGTCGTGCAGGACGGCGGCGCGTGCGTCGATCACCTCGGGATGTTAAATGGTGCCGGTCGGCCGCAACAGGCCGGGGGAAGGCCCAGAATGCGCGCGATACAGATAGCCCGGCTCGACGGTCCCGGCGCCGCCGAGGTAGTCGAGATCGACGAGCCGACCGACACCGACGCGGTGCTGATCGACGTGTACGCGGCCGGTGTCGCATTTCCCGACGCCCTGCAGACGCGTGGCCTCTACCAGCACCGTCCCGAGCTGCCGTACGTGCCGGGTGCCGAGCTCGCCGGTGTGGTGCGCAGCGCGCCTGCGGGCGCCCACGTGACAGCGGGTGACCGGGTTGCCGCGTTGACGATGCTGAACGGTGCGATGGCCGAAGTCGTTGCGGTACCCGCGGATCGGGTGTTCAAGCTACCCGACGTGGTGTCGTTCGAGGCCGGTGCCGGCATCCTGTTCAACGACTTGACGGTGCACTGCGCCTTGCGAACCCGCGGCAGGCTCGTCCCTGGCGAATCGGTGTTGGTGCACGGCGCCGCCGGGGGCATCGGCACCTCGACGCTCCGGCTGGCCACGGCCTTCGGCGCGTCGCGAACCATCGCTGTCGTCAGCACCGAGGACAAGGCCGAGGTCGCGCGGGCGGCGGGCGCCACCG
>JAVRPF010000216.1:0-5827 GCA_032162385.1 Mycobacterium sp. | reverse complement strand
CAGTGGCGCGTCGACGGCGCAGGGGTACATGTCCTGTTCGACGATCGCGAAAACGTCGATGCCGAGCCTCTCGATGGCGGCCAGCAGTGGTGGCATGTCGGGGATGCCGCGTGGCGGCTCGGTCATCGCGCCGAGCTTGACGGCCTCGCCGAACGGCAGGTCCTCGGCCTCGACCCTCGCCCGCACCTCGGGGTTGACCTGCTTGAGATGCAGGTACCCGATGCGCTCGGGTGCCCGCTTGATGATGGCGATGTTGTCGCCGCCGCAGTAGCTGATGTGGCCGGTGTCCAGGCACAGGTTGACGAAGTCAGCGTCGGTGCCGTCCAGAAAGCGATACACGTTCTCTTCGGTGTCGACATGACTGTCGGCGTGCGGATGGTATTGCGCCCGCACCCCGTACTTCTCGAACATCGCCTTGCCGAGCTCGTTCATGCCGTCGGTCTTCTTCTTCCACTGCGCCGCAGTGAGATTGCGATCCTCAAGCACCGCCCCGGTGCTCGGGTCGCGCCACATCTCGGGGATGACCACGACGTTTTTGCCACCGACGGCGGCGGTCAGTTTGGCGACGTCCTCGATCTGCTTCCAGACCGCGTCCCAGGAGTCGTTCTGATGCAGGTGCTCGAACACCGTGCCCGCCGACAGTTTGAGGTTGCGTGCGGCCAGGTCATCGGACAGCTGCTTCGGGTCGGTCGGCAGATAGCCAAACGGGCCCAGTTCAATCCACTCGTAACCCGATGCCGCCACCTCGTCGAGGAAACGGCCGTACGGGGTCTGCCCGGGGTCGTCGGGAAACCAGACGCCCCACGAATCGGGGGCCGAGCCGACGAGGATGGTGCTCATCTGTGACAGTCCTTTCTAGGGTGGGGTGAGCCCTCGGAGGGGCGCAGCAGCGGGCGCTGGATCTTCTTCCATTCCGCGTATTTCTGGTACGCGGCCTGGGTTGACTGAAGCGTTGATGTTTCGCTGACCGGGACGTCCCACCAGGATTCGCTGTCCGGGGCGGGAATGAGCGGGTCAGTCTCGACGTGGATCACGGTGGTGTGATCGTTGGCCTTGGCGACCTTGACCGCGTCGGTGAACTCGGCCGCTGTGACGGCGCGGATCACCTCGGCGCCCAGGCTGCCCGCATTGGCCGCCAGGTCGACCGGCAGCTTGGCGCCGTCCAGCCGGCCGTCCGCGCCGCGGTAGCGGTAATTGGTGCCGAAGCGCTGTGATCCCAACGACTCCGAGAGCGAACCGATCGAGGCGAAGCCATGGTTCTGGACCAGCACCACGATCACCTTCACGCCCTCCTGCACGGCGGTGACCAATTCGGTGGCCATCATCAGATACGAACCGTCGCCGACCATAACGAACACGTCGCGGTCCGGGCAGGCCATCTTCGCGCCGATCCCGCCGGCCACCTCATAGCCCATGCAGGAAAAGCCGTATTCGACGTGATAGCCCTTCGGGTCGCGGGTGCGCCACAGCTTGTGCAGGTCGCCGGGCATCGAGCCGGCCGCGCACACCACCACGTCGCGGGGGTCGGACAGCGTGTTGGCCAGCCCGATCACCTGATTCTGGTTCAGACCCGCGCTGTCGTCGTCGATCCGGTAGGCCTCCGCGACGGTGTCCTCCCAGTGCCGCGCGAGATCGGCGGTGGCCGAGCGGTAGTCGTCGTCGACCGAGTAGTCACCGAGCGCCGCGTCGAGCGCTTCAATGGCCTCGCGGGCGTCGGAGACCACGCTGATCCCGCCCTGCTTGACCGAGTCCAGCGACGCCACGTTGATGTTGACGAAGCGCACCTGCGGGTTGTTGAAGGCGGTGCGCGATGCGCTGGTGAAATCGCTGTAACGGGTACCGATTCCGATCACCACGTCGGCCTCGGTGGCCAGGGCGTTGGCCGCGGTGGTGCCGGTCGAGCCGATGGCGCCGACGGACTGCGGGTGGTCGTAGGGCAGCGAGCCCTTGCCGGCCTGGCTTTGCCCCACCGGGATTCCGGTCCGCTCGGCGAAGGTGGCGAGCGCGTCGGTGGCGCCGGAGTAGATGACGCCGCCGCCGGCGACGATCAGCGGCTTGCGGGCGGTGCGGATCACGTCGGCGGCCCGTTCGATCACCGAGGGTTCCGGCAGCGGTCGCGCCACGTGCCAGGTGCGTTCGGCGAACAGCGATTCCGGCCAGTCGTGGGCTTCGGCCTGCACATCCTGCGGGATGGCGACGGTGGCGGCGCCGGTCTCGACGGGGTCGGTGAGCACCCGCATCGCGCCGAGCAGGGCGGCGGGCAGCTGTTCGGGGCGCCACACCCGGTCGAAGTAGCGCGACAGCGGCTTGAACGCGTCGTTGACGGTCACGTCTCCGCTCGACGGCAGCTCGAGCTCCTGCAGCACCGGCGCGCTGGCGCGGGTGGCAAACGTGTCGGCCGGCAACAACAGGACCGGCAATCGGTTGATCGTGGCCAGCGCCGCGCCGGTGAGCATGTTGGTCGAGCCGGGGCCGACGCTGGCGCTGACCGCCCACGTCTGCAGCCGATCCTTCTGGCGCGCGTACGCGACCGCGCTGTGCACCATGGCTTGCTCGTTGCGGCCCAGGACATAGCGCAGCGTCGGTTCGGTCCCACTTTCCAAAGCGTCCACCTCGGCCTGCAGCAGCGCCTGGCCGAGGCCGGCGACGTTGCCGTGGCCGAAGATTCCGAAGCAGCCGGCGAAGAACTTGGTACGTTCGCCTTCGCGTTCGACGTACTGGTTGCCCAGGAACCGGATCGTCGCCTGGGCGACGCTGAGACGTACCGTCGGCTCGGTGTCAGGGGTCTTGGCCGCCGTCTTTGGCGCGGTGGAAACCACCGTCATGCTCCTTGGGCTGCGGAAGGCGAGTGCAGGGGAAGACGTGGGTCCACGTCTTGGTCGTCCCAGGTGCCGCGGAGCCAGGCGTGCTCGGGGTCGTCGACGATCTTCCAGGCGCGTTCGGCGCTCGGCCCGGCCATCACGTTGAGGTAGTACATGTGGTACCCGGGCGCGGCGACCGAAGGTCCGTGGTAGCCGTGCGGCACCAGGACGACGTCGCCGCTGCGGACCTCTTCGAGGACCTCGATGGGGCGATCCGGCGTCCCGTACACGCGGTGATAACCAAACCCAGCCGAAGCCCTTCCTGATTGGCTGGGGCCCGAAGCGATCTCGAAGTAGTAGATCTCCTCGAGCTGCGATTCCACCGGCGAGTTCTCGTCGTGCTTGTGCGCCGGGTAGCTCGACCAGTTGCCGCCCGGGGTGATCACCTCGCAGGCGATCAGCGAGTCCGCCTCGAAAACGCCTGCGGTGCCGAAGTTGTGCACCTGCCGGCTGCAGTTGCCGGCGCCGCGCAGCTCGACGGGCACATCGGCAGCGGCGACGCGACGGTTGGGCAGCTGGCGGCTCGCCCTGGCCCCGCAGATCGCGAACCGGCCTTCGCCGCACAACGTGTAGGTGTTGTCGGTGCCGAGGTAGACCATGTCCGCCGGCCCGTCGAAAACCGATGCGCGCCGGGACAGTTCGAAGGCCTCGTTGTCGCAGTCGACCACGCCGGCGCCCGCGAGCGGAAGGATCATCACCTCGGTGTCGCCGGTGGAAAGCGTGATCTCCACAACGGTGGGCAGTTCGACGACCTGCAGGCTCGATTCGGTCCAGCCCGCGGATTCCGGGGTGACGTCGACGGTGTAGGGCGCCGAGGCGCTGCCAGCCGGGATGTAGTACTTGCTGTGCATACTCAGTCCTTTCCCGTCGCTGCGCTCGCCCAGGTCCTCACCATCGAGACCGCGGACGCGACCGCGGAACTCACGTCGTCGTCGGCGGGGTAGAGCAGCGTCCGGCCCACGATGAGGCCGCGCACCGACGGCAACCCCAATGCCTTCTCCCAACTTGCCAACGCCTCGTCGGGATCGGCCGGATCACCGCCCAGCAGCAGCGTTGGCAGGGTGGTGGACTCCATCACCCGGTCCATCTCCTCGGCA
This sequence comes from Mycobacterium sp., assembly GCA_032162385.1. Taxonomy (GTDB): domain Bacteria; phylum Actinomycetota; class Actinomycetes; order Mycobacteriales; family Mycobacteriaceae; genus Mycobacterium. Next base: position 1,869 of record JAVRPF010000216.1, on the reverse strand, counting down.
ACCGGAAGCTTCATCCAGGTGTACGCCGACGTCGAGCCCAGCCCCTGGCTGATGTGCACCGACTTGATCACCGCGTCCGGGCTCAGGTCGTTGCGCACCTTGCCCTCCACCCGGCTCGACATGAACGGCTCGAGCATCGCGATCAGTCCACGGGCCGCGAGTTCGTCCACCGCACGGGCGCAGGCCTCCAGCGTCGCGACCGTGCCAGGATCGTCGAGATCGATGCGGCACAACATCTTTCCGCCGTTCATCTTCGCGGTGGCGGCGGCTTCCGCGGTCGCTGCGGTCATCCGGTCGTCCAGCTCGAACGTCGAACCGGCCAGACCACCGCGGTTCATCGACGAGAACACCACCTTGTCTTCGAGCGCCCCCAGCAGCAGCAGGTCGTCGAGGATGTCGGCGGTCGCGAGCACACCGTCCACCCCAGGGTCAGCCAGCGCCGCGCGCAGCCGATCCAGCAGGTCGGTGCGGCTGTTCATCGCCGTCGGCCGGGAGCCGACGGCCAGCGCACCACGCGCCGGGTGGTCGGCTGCGACGATCATCAGCCGGCCGTTGCCGCGCATAGTGGGCCGGGTCGTCCGCGACTGCCACGCACGCTCCACGGCCCCGGGATCGGCGGCACGCAGGTCGGTGACTTCCACATAGTCCGCGCAGAGCGGTTTAGACATTCACGGCCTCCTCTGCGGTCTGTTCGGCCATCGCCGCCACCTCGGCGGCGGTCGGCATGGCGGTCGAGCATTCGAGTCGCGACGCGACAATGGCGCCCGCCGCGTTCGCGTAGCGCAGGATCTTCTCCAGCGGCCAGCCGGCGAGCAGCCCGTGGCATAGCGTGCCCCCGAAACTGTCTCCGGCCCCCAGGCCGTTGACGACGTCCACCTCGTTCGGCGACACCGTCACCGAGCTGTGCCGGGTCTTGCCCAGGACGCCGCGCGGCCCCTGTTTGACGATGGCGAGTTCGACGCCGAGGTCCAACAGCGCGTCGGCGGCCTTGCGGGGGTTGGTCTCGCCGACGGCGACCGCGCACTCCTCGCGATTTCCCACCGCCACGGTGACGTGCGCCAAAGCGCAGCGCACCTGTTCACCGGCCACGGCGGGGGATTCCCAGAACATCGGCCGCCAGTCGAGGTCGAGTACGGTCAGCGGCGCCCGGCCGCGGGCATCCCAGGCGGCGAAATGTGCACTGCGGCTTGGCTCTTCGGACAAACCGGTCACCGTCGACCAATACAGGCGGGCAGAGCGGACCGTGTCAAGGTCGATGTCCTCGGCCCGCACTTGCATGTCGGGTGCCGTCGGCTTTCGGTAGAAGTACAGCGGAAAGTCGTCCGGGGGGAACATCTCGCAGAACGTCACCGGCGTCGAATGCGCGGGATCGGTGATCAGATACGAGTTGTCCACGCCCAGGCGTGCCAGTTCACGAGAGACGAAGCGCCCGAAAGGGTCATCACCGACGCCGGAAATCAGCGCGACCCGACGACCGAGCCGGGCTGTGGCAACGGCCACGTTTGCCGCGGTACCGCCGAGAAACTTGCCGAACGAGGTGACGTCCTCGAGGCCGACACCGACTTGGAGCGGATAGATGTCGACGCCGGATCGTCCGATGACGACGGCATCTAATTGCTGTGGGGTGGTCAATTGGGGGCTCCCGGCGCTGTGATGAGGGGACTGGCTACGACTCTGAAATCCCGCCATGGCGTTTCGTTCGCGGAAGCCGTCATGCTGCCGCAGCCTTCCGCTCCAGGCCTTGGGCTTCGAACCGATCCTCGAGTTCCTCGAGAGTGGTGCCCTTCGTTTCCGGCACGAACTTGCGTACGAACAGCCACGATCCGACGTTGACCGCGACGAACAGCGCGAACGTACCGGTTGAGCCCA
>JAVRPF010000215.1:0-5560 GCA_032162385.1 Mycobacterium sp. | reverse complement strand
CGTCGTCCACCGCGATTCCGTGTTCGGCGGTCGGAATCGAACGCAGGCGGACGGCCACGACGTTGCCCGGTGGCTCGAGCCGCAGAACGCTGTGTGCCTGTGCGGGCGAGTACCGCACCAGCCGGCCGTCGGCGGTGCAGTCGACATAGTCGTCGTCGACGGCAGGCGGATCGGGCGGCCCGGTACGGCGGGTCACGGCGATCGCTGGCGAGTCCGCCAACTCGCGGGTGAACTCGGCCACGTGCCGGATCTGGTCGTGTCCGAGTTCGAGGGCGAAGCAGAGCGCGATCGGGTCCGCCATCGCGCGGTAGGCGCGACCTTCTGTCACGACCTCCACCGCGACCAACGCTCCGGGTTCGAGCCCGTCGAGGTCGACCTCGTCGACGACCGGCACGTCGATGGGAATCCGGTTGCGGATCAGCACGGCGTCGTCTTGCGCGGCGATCACGCCGACGACGCGCCAGCCGCGATCGACCCCCGCCGAGATCGCGCGCGCCGCCACTTCGAAGTCGGTGATCGCGTCGACGGAAACTATTGCCGGGCCTGCGATCACGTCGTCGGTCAAACCGGCCAGAGGCACATGCCGACCGACACCCGAGCCCGTCCCGGCAGGCGTGCTGGCGTCGGGTCTTCGGAGGCTCCGCACCGGCGATCTGGGTGAGGACGGCGGTGCCAGCGGCGCCGTCGCCGTGTCCACCGGCCGAAGGGCGGCCAGCAGCAGTTCGTCGGCCGTCACGTCGGCGTCGACTTCCATCTTGTGCAGCAGCGCCGCCGTACCCTCCAAGGATTCCTTGGAGCCCTTCCGCCCGCGCGTCGGCGCGTGGCCGTGGGCGATCGGCTCGACGGTTCCCTGACCGACGCGCGCCAGGACGATCTCGGTGGTGTGGTTGCCGACGTCTACCCCGGCTACCACGACCCCGACGACGGTCACCGCAACAGACCTCGCCTGGCGTACACCACGGCGGCTTGGCCGACCAGTTCCGCGCACCGGACCGCGCCCCGCGTCTGCAGCGACATCCGCAGCGCCTCCAACTGCTCGGCAGAGGAGCGGTGTGGGCGAAGCGACTCGTAGAGGTTCATCACCTCTTCGTCGTCGATGGTCGCGAGTTCGGCTGCGCGCAAGAAGTTCTCAGCCAGTTGCGGATTGCCGCCCTCTTCGGCGATGACGGCCTGATGCGCCAGCGTCGCGGGATCCATCCGGAGGTCGGACAGCTGTAGTTTGCCGTCGACCGCGGCCTCGACCGTGAACTTGTCCTCGGTGGTCACCGCGTCACCTGCACCGTGATCGGCGCCTCGCCGGGTTGGCAGGACTCACGCTCGAGTGCGACGAGCGCGACGGCGCGGGCGTGGTACCGGGCGGAGATCGACTCGTCGGTGCCGCCGGTGAAGATCGGCGCCGGAGCCATCCCCTTCGCATGCCGGGCCGCGTTTCTGCCCAGGTCCCGGTACATCCCCGCGGTCAGCAGCGGAGCCACGCTGAACAGTTCCAGATTGGCCAGCGGCGCAAGATCACGACGATGAATCAGCGCGGTTCCCTTGCCCTGCAATCCGATTCCGATTCCCGACCCGGACAGTCGGGCCGCGGTCAGGCCAATCAGGCCGACGTCGATCGTCGAGCGGACGCGTACCAGCCGCGGCACACAGCCTTCCTCCTCGAGACCCGCCGAGAGCTGTCGCAGCACCTCCCCGACGGTGAGCCCGCACAGGCTGAGCCAGACCGTGCGGCCCAGCGCCGGGGACAGCCCGATGCACACCTCGCGGGGGTCGCTGCCCTGACGGGCGATTTCGACGTCGGTGAACGTGACGTGGTCGCGGTGCTCGGCTTGATCAGCCACGAGCTCGGCCGTCGTCCGCTCCTGCCGGATGCCGTCGATCTCAGCGCGCCGCTCGTCGGTCAGCGCGTAACCGCTGCCGGGCCCGCCGTAGTCGTTGGGGTCGGTGATCTTCGACAGCACCCGGAAGTTCTCGTCGAAGATCGCCGAGGTCTGCAGTTGGTCGCCGCGGAGCCGCTCCCGGGTCAGCCTCATGATGGCCTCGGCTTCCTCGTCGAAGCCGGTTCGCTTCAGCGAGGCGATGACGTCGAAGACGGTCAGCTGTTTGGCTTCGATCGAGGTGGCCGCCTCCGCGACGGCCTTCGGGTCGCCGGGCGGGATGTCACGCGAGCCGTTGGCCACCACCACCGCTTCGATCCGGTCGTCTTCGAAGTCCGCGAGACCGAGGTCGCGATACACCGCCGCAACGGCGGCGGCGGCACGGCGGCGCACCAGGGCGAGACGTTCGGCCGACACCGTGCGCAGTCCCCCGTCGACCCCCCAGTCCCGTTGCAGTACGAGGAAGTCGTCCATGTCGTCGGAGTTGAAGTTGGACAGCGCGAATGCGTTGTCGTAGCGCGGGATCGACCCGAAACCCGAGAAGATGAAGTCGGCACCGGCGAGCAGAACCGGTAGGGTGTGCGCGCTGCGGCGGATGTCGGATTCGGAGATGAGGTTGTCGTTGCCCGCACAGGATTCGAGATCACGCATCATCACCATCAGGTTCTCGGCAAGCAGTTCCTTCATGCCGTCGGGCACCGAAGCCACGACGCCCACGCCGTCGATGCCCCCGTTCTGCACACCCTGTGACCCCAACGCACGCGCCAGCGAGACGCAACGGGATTCCAGGTACAGGATCGAGCACTTCTCGGCCGCACCCATCAGCACCTCGGCGCCGCCGCCACTGGTGACCCGCATCTTGAGGCCCCGGGAAGCGTAAGCGGAGGTGAGAATCGCCTTCGAGAACGGGGTGTCGTCACCGTCGACGAACACCTGCTCGGTGCCGTACAGGGAGATCGTCTCGGCATAGCTGGTCAGCCCACGCAGCCCGAGCCGCAACTCCAGCGCCTCCTCGATGGAGCACTGGGCCATCGCCCCTGGGATGCCCACCTGGCTGCCGATCAGCAACGCGACCGCATTCGAGGGCGCGTCGCCCAGCACCGGGACGGTCGTCTCGACCTCCCGGAATCCGTAGGCGACGGCACTCGCCGCGTCGGCGGCGATGAGCAGCGGATCGTCGAGCTGATTCGTCACGTGCGCCTGGTTGCTCGGCGTTCTCCTGGCCCGCATCTTGGACATCGCCATCTGCATCTCGACGGGAGTGAGCACTGCCATCACCTGGGCGAGCTTGGCCGGCGTGGTTCCGCCGATCAGCCGCACCACCTCCGCCCTCGGCACATTGACGTCAACGGCCATCCGGGCCAGTGCCGTGTCGTCCATCGCCATCGCCTCGGACGCCACCTCGAGGTCGATGCCGTAGCGGGCGATGAACTCGTCGACCACGTCGAACTCGTCGGCTGGCTTTCCATCGAGTTCGACGATCTCGTCTCGGAGGCCCCTCCGCGCTACCACCAGCGATGGTGTGGGGTCGTACGGACTGTGCATCGCGACCAGCCCGAGCTCCGGGTTGGCGACGCTGAATCCGTCCAGGTTGACCGGTTTCGCGTTCAGTACACGAAACCGGCCCAGCTCATCCACCGGGGAGCCTCCTCCTAATCGCGAATCTCGCCGTCCTCGAACACGATCCGCCCGATGAGCTCGTACCGGCGGGCGTCACGGAACTTGAAGTACAGCGCCATTGCGGCGCCGAACACGAACAATCCGACGACGATCCACGGCGTCAGCTTGAACAGCAACGTACCCGACGCCGCGCCCGCCGCCGCATCCTTGTGCTCCCACAGCAGATAGACCACGTAGAGCATGCCGATGCCACCGAGCAACGGGGCGACGAACGTCTTGAACCAGTGCGCACTAGACGGGTGGTTCTTGTGGAAGTGGAAGTAGGCGATCACCGCGAATGCACACAGCGACTGCACGACCAAAATCGCCATGGTGCCGAGGATCGCCAGCAGCGTGTACATGTGGATGTACGGATCCATGCCTGCGAAGAAGAACGCCAGGATGAGCACCAGCGTGATGCCGGTCTGAACGAACGAGGCGACGTGGGGCGAGCCGTGCTTGTGATGGGTGGCGCCGATCGTCTTCTGGAGCCCGAGCGACAGGCCCTCCCGGCCCATCGCGTAGAGGTAGCGCGACGCGCAGTTGTGGAACGCCATGCCGCAGGCGAAGGAACCCGTCACCAGTAGAACGTTGAACAGCGTGATGGCCCACTCGCCATAGGTGCTGCGGACGGGACCGAAGAAGATCTCCGAGGAGGTATCGGCGCTCTGCGCGAGGTCGACGGACTGCTTGGGGCCGGTGCCCGCGATCGCCATCCACGAGATGAAGACGTAGAAGACTCCGACGCCGAGCACGCTGATCATGGTGGCGCGCGGGATGATCCGCTTCGGATCCTTGGACTCCTCGCCGTACATCGCCGTCGACTCGAAGCCGACCCATGACCAGAACGCGAAGAACAGACCAAGCCCGGCGCTCGCGCCTGCGACGGCCGCGGGCGTGAACGCGCCGATCGGGTTGAGTGTCTCGGCGACCGCGAAGCCGTCGGGGCCACCGCCCTTGAACAGCACCGCCAGCGCGCCGAGCGACAGCATGACGATCTCGGTGACCAGGAAGACCCCGAGCACCTTGGCCGCCAGGTTCACGTCGAAGTAGGTGAGGATGCAGTTCAGCACCAGCATCAGCAGCGCGGGCACGATCCAGTGGACGGTCACGTCGAACTGCGATTTCAGCAGGTTCTGGAAGAAGAACGAGAAGATGCCGATCAGCGAGGCCTCGAAGACGATGTAGGCCATCGTGATCAGCAGACCGCTGGCCATGCCGACGACGCGGCCCAGTCCGTGCGAGATGTAACCGTAGAACGCGCCGGTGGCGGTGATGTGCTTGGCCATCGTCGAGTAGCCGATCGCGAACAGGCCGAGTACCACGGTGGCGACGATGTATCCGGCCGGCGCGTGGGAACCGTTTCCGAAGCCGACCGCGATCGGGACGTTGCCGACCATTGCAGTGATGGGCGCCGCGGTGGCCACCGCCATGAAGATGACGGCCATCGTGCCGATGGCGTTGCGCTTGAGCCGCTGGACGTTCTGATTGGTGCTCTCTGGTGGGGATACAACTTGATCGGTCATCTACTTCAGATACCTTCCAGCCGAAGGGCAGGGGCCCGGTGTGGCTTGGGCCACACAACGAACTTCCGTATATTGGCACTACCAATTAGCCCGCGCAAGCACTTCTGCAACCATTGACAGAAATGGTCCTGCCTTTTTAGGGTGGGTGCCTCGCGGCCAAGTAATCCACAGCGGGGAGCCTCGTGTACGACTACGGCACATTTTCGTTCGAGTCCAAGGCGCAGGTCCTGGAGCAGGCGAAGAAGTACTGGAATCCGGACAAGACGCAGTTCTGGACCGATGCCGGCGTCGACCTCGTCATCGATCGCCGGGAGGGCTACTTCCTGTGGGACATGAGCGGCCGACGGCTGATCGACATGCACCTCAACGGCGGCACCTACAACCTCGGCCACCGCAATCCCGAGATCATGGCTGCGCTAGTCGACGGCATGCAGTACTTCGACATCGGCAACCACCACTTCCCCTCGGTCGCCCGGACGGCACTGGCGCAGCGGTTGGTCGACT
>JAVRPF010000214.1:0-7610 GCA_032162385.1 Mycobacterium sp. | reverse complement strand
AGATCGGCTCGGCTTCGTCGAGGGCGCCACCTGGAGTGAGAACGCCGTCGGTACCAATGCCATCGGCACCGCGCTGGTGTCCCACCGCGCCGTCCAGGTGTTCTCGGCCGAGCACTTCCTGCGCAGCCACCACCCGTGGACGTGCGCGGGCGCGCCGATCAGGGACCCGCGCACCGGGCACGTAGTCGGCATCGTCGACGTGTCCGGTCCCGCCGCCACCGTGCACCCCACCACCATCGCGCTGGTCGACCTGGTCGCCCGGCTGGCGGAATCGCAGTTGCGCGAGATGCACGAACGCACGCTCAATCGGCTGCGCACGGTGGCTGCGCCCATCCTTGCGCGGGTGGGCCGGCCAGCCCTGGCCGTGGACCGTGACGGCTGGGTGGCCGCGGTGGACTCCTTGCCGCCGCACAATCGGATCTTGTTGCCGGACAACGGCGTACCTGGTCGCACGTGGATACCGTCACTGGGTACATGCGACGTCGAATCGCTGCCCGGGGGCTGGCTGGTGCGGCTGGCAGACGAGGTCGGGGACGGACCGGGGGCGTCGCGGATTTGCCTGGATCTGCGCGACGGCGCGGCACCGGGCCTCGACGTGGTGGGTCAGTTCGGCCGGTGGCGGCGCGACATCTCGCCGCGGCATGCCGAGATCCTGCATACGCTGGCGACGCACCGGCAGGGCCGCTCGGCGCAGGAGTTGGCCGACGACCTGTATGGCGATCGCTCGCGCGTGGTCACCGTCCGCGCCGAGATGTCCCGGCTCCGCAAGCAGTTCGTCGGGGTGGTGCTGGGCCGGCCGTACCGGTTCCCGGAGTCGGCAGTGGTCGAGGTGCGCTACCCAGATGACATGACCAGGTTCCTGGCCTCGTCGACGGCACCGGCGATCCGTGCCGCGCGCGGTATACGTTGACCGGGTGCCCGAACACGCCGACGTCGAAGCGTCCGGGCTGCTCGACGGCTTGGAGGGCGCTGCGCGCGCCGAACGCGCCGAGCTGATCGAGTGGCTGCTCGCCCGCGGCATCTCGGCCGACAAGATCCGTGATTCGTTCTCGCCGATGCTGCTGGCGACGAGACAGGTCCTCGGTGACGACGGTACCTATGTGTCGGCGCGGGAGATCAGCGAGAAAGCCGGTATCGACCTCGACCTTCTGCAGCGCATCCAGCGTGCGAGTGGCCTGCCCAGGGTCGACGATCCCGACGCGGCCGTGCATGCTCGCGTCGACGCGGAGGTGGCAACCTACGTCAAGAAGTTCGTCGAATTCGGCCTCGAGGCGGATCAGATCGTTCTCGTCGTGCGGGTGCTTGCCGAGGGCCTGCAGCGCGCCGCGGAGGTGATGCGTTATGCGTCGCTGGCAGCGATACTCAAACCGGGTGCCAGTGAGCTCGAGATCGCCAAGGGCTCAGAGGAGTTGGTAAGCGAGGTTGCCCCCGTTCTCGGTCCGATGATCCAGGACATGCTGCTTTTGCAGTTGCGGCACTCGATGGAGACGGAGGCCGTCAACGCCAACGAACGGGCCGAGGGCCAACCTTTGCCAGGGGCGCGGCTGGTATCGATCGCCTTCGCCGACCTGGTTGGTTTCACCCGTCTCGGCGAGGCCGTGCCGCCGGAGGATCTGGAGGATCTCGCGCACCGCCTCGCCGATCTGGCCCGTGACGTGGCTGTGCCACCGGTGCGATTCGTCAAGACGATCGGCGACGAGGTGATGCTGGTGAGTTCGGATCCGGTAGCCCTGCTGGAGGCGCTGACGGATCTGATCGACGCGACCGAGGCAGAGGACGACATGCCTGCATTGCGGGTGGGAATGGCCACAGGCATGGCGGTGAGCCGGGCGGGGGACTGGTTCGGTAGCCCGGTCAACCTCGCCAGCCGGGTGACCGGGACCGCACGGCCGGGCACGATCCTGGTCTCCGAATCCGCATACGAAGCGATCGGTGAGGTCGCCGAGTTCACGTTCTCGTTCGCCGGCGCGCGGCATCTGAAGGGCATAAAGGACGACGTGAAGCTGTTCCGGGCCAGGCGGGCGTCGGGGTAGCGGGCGGCGTCTAGGCTGCCTCAAGGCGAGCATTCGGTTGTAGGCAGATCAATCTGCGCCTCGACGAGATGCCCGCACGACGATTGGAGAGTCCGTGTCCAAAGGGAAGGGCAACAGCAGATCCGCGACTTTCCTTGCCGCTCGGCCCTTTACGCGAGCGGAAGTGTTCACCGATCCGGGTCCGGTTCCCAGCATGCCGGGTGTCCAAGGCTGGTGGTTTCGGACGATACCGGGAGCCATCGACGTATCGGGCTGCGAACAGCGCGACGGCCTGACGCTGCTCTACGTCGGGATCAGCCCGACTGCGCCACCCAAGAGTGGGAAGCCCCCGAGCACCCAGGATCTGCGCAAGCGCATCCGGTATCACTTCGGCGGCGGCAAGGCGGATGCCGAGGGTTCGACGCTGCGCAAGACGCTCGGCGTGCTGCTCGGCGATGAGCTCGGCTTCAAATTACGCCGTATCGGCACGGGCGACAGACGCACGTTCGCCGGCGGCGAAGCCGTTCTCACTCAGTGGATGGCCGAGAATGCGCTCGTGTCGTGGGTGGTTCACCCCGAGCCGTGGCTGCTCGAGGAGAAACTGATCGCCACCCTGGACGTCCCGCTCAATGTTCAGGCCAGCAACAAGGACAACGCTTTCTACGCCGAGTTGACCAGGTATCGACGTGAAGCCGTCCTGAGTGCGAACAAGCTACGCGTGCTGAGGGAGTGGTGATGGTGGGCAGTTGGCGTTGTCGACCACATAGGTAACACGAGTCACGGGGGGAGTGGTCTTTCTATTGGCCCACCTACGCGCGACTTTCGGAATGTTGGGTAGGAGCGTAGGACGAAAGTCGCTCGTAGGTGGGCAATTTCACCAGTGGGCTGATCCTGCGGCCAGTGGGGTCCTGAAGGAGTGGTGAGCGCTAGCGCGACGGCGTGAACCGGCGCAGCCGCAGGCTGTTGCTCACCACGAACACCGAGCTGAAAGCCATTGCCGCACCTGCGATCATCGGATCGAGCAGACCGAGCGCGGCCAGCGGGATGGCCGCCACGTTGTAGGCGAATGCCCAGAACAGGTTGCCCTTGATGGTGCGCAACGTCGCGCGCGCCAGACGGATGGCGTCCGGCACGGCGCGCAGATCCCCGCTGACGAGCGTCAGATCCGATGCCTCGATCGCGACGTCGGTGCCGGTTCCCATCGCCAGCCCGAGATCGGCCTGGGCGAGCGCCGCGGCGTCGTTGACGCCGTCGCCGACCATCGCGACCACCCTGCCCTCGTCCTGCAACCGCTTGACGTGGTCGACCTTGTCGGCGGGCAGCACCTCGGCGATGACGTCGTCGATGCCCACCTGATCGGCCACCGCCCTGGCGGCACGCTGGTTGTCGCCGGTCAGCAGCACGGGTGTCAGGCCGAGACCGCGCAGGCTGGAGATCGCCTCTGCCGCAGTGTCCTTCACCGTGTCCGCGACCACGATCACCGCGCCGACCCGGTCGTCCACCGCGATCCACACCGGACTGCGTCCCGCCGCTTCGGCCTCGTCGGCGATCTCGCGCAGGTCCGCCGATGCCGTGAGACCTCGCTCGCGCAGCCAGGACAGCCGACCCGCCGCCACCGCGTGGCCGTCCACCACACCGGTCACACCCCTGCCGTCGTGATTGGCGAAGTCGACGACCTTCGGCAGCGGGCCGGCTTCGGCGGCGCGGGCCGCGACCGCCCGCGCGATCGGATGCTCGGACCCGCTCTCCAACGCTCCCGCCAGCCGGAGCACCCCGTCATCGGCAGGATGGAACGAGACGACGGCCATCCGACCGGTCGTCACGGTGCCGGTCTTGTCCAGCACGACGGTGTCGACGCGGCGGGTCGACTCGAGCACCTGCGGGCCCTTGATCAGAATCCCGAGCTGCGCCCCGCGTCCCGTCCCGACCAGCAGCGCGGTCGGCGTCGCGAGTCCCAGCGCGCACGGGCACGCGATGATCAGCACCGCGACGGCAGCAGTGAACGCCGCACTCGGCGGGCCGCCCGCGACCAGCCAGCCGGCGAGCGTCAGCAGCGCAAACCCGATCACGATCGGAACGAAGATCGCCGACACGCGATCCGCCAGCCTGGCCACCTCGGCCTTGCCGTTCTGCGCCTCGGCGACGAGCCGGGCCATCTGGGCCAGCTGCGTATCGGCGCCAACCCGGGTGGCCCGAACGTTCAGCAGCCCGCCGACGTTCACGCATGCCCCGACCACGTCATCGCCGGGCCCGACCTCGACCGGCACGGACTCGCCGGTCAGCATCGACACATCGATCGCCGAGGTGCCGCTGGTCACCACCCCATCGGTTGCGACCTTCTCGCCGGGCCGCACCACGAAGACGTCACCGACCGCGAGTTCGCTTACCGGTATTCGTATTTCGCCGGATCCGTCGCGCAGCACCGCGACGTCTTTGGCACCCATGTCCAGCAGCGCGCGCAGCGCCGCACCGGACTGCTTCTTGGCGCGGGCCTCGAAGAAGCGTCCGGCCAGGATGAAGGTGGTGACGACCGCGGCGACCTCGAAGTAGAGGTGCTGCGGTGCCAATCCGAGGGCGCTGCCGACCACCGCCCACGTCGACCACAGGTACGCAGCGAGCACGCCAACCGAGATCAACGTGTCCATGGTCGCCGCGCCGTGCCGCAGGTTCGTCCACGCGGCGCGGTGGAACGGCCACGCACCCCACAGCACGACGGGGGTGGTCAGCGCGAAGGCCAGCCACTGCCAGCCCGCGAAGTGCAGTGCGGACACCATCGACAGCACCAGCACCGGCGCGCTCAGTGCGGCGGACACCAGCAGCCGAGGCAGCCAGGACTCCTCGGCGGGCCGAGCGACGGCGGGCAGCGTCGCCGTGTAACCGGTGGCCTCGACCGCGGCCACCAACTCGTCGCTGGTCACGCCGTCGCTGAAGTCGATCGAGGCCTGCTCGGTGGCGAAGTTGACGGTCGCATGCACGCCGTCGATCCGGTTGAGCCGCTTCTCGATTCGCGCGGCGCAGGACGCGCAGGTCATCCCGCCTAGGGCGAGGGTGACGTTGCCCATGCCTGTTCCTATGCCGCGGACGCGACGTCGTACCCGGCGTCCTCGATCGCGGCCGTCACCTCGACCGCGTCCGGGGTACCGCTCACCCGTACCGTTCCGCCGGGCAGGTCGACGTCGACTCCGGCGACGCCGGGCACCGTCGACACGGCCGACGTGATGGCCGAGACGCAGTGCCCGCAGCTCATTCCGCGAACTTCCAAGACCATGCTCATGACCCGAGTATATACCCATAGGGGGTATAGGTAGAGGGCTCCCTACTGCGTCGGGATTTGAATGCCCTCCGACGGCTGGACGATGACGAACCCCTGCCCGTGGAACGAGACCTGGAGCGCTTCGCCTGAGCCCCTACCGATCAGGGCCCCCGCCTTGAAGCTCGTCTTGAGCTGGGTCTGCAGGTTCGCCGACCACGCCACCACCGCGTTGGTGTCCGCGAACGTCGGGGCCTCGGCCGCGTTGAGGACCACCGGCGCACCGTCCGTCGTCAACGCCACCCAGCCGGTGCCGCGCAACGTCGTGTTGAACAGGCCGCCCGTCGCGATGCTGCCGCCCTTCACCCGCTCGATGTTCCAGTCGAGACTCGACGAGAAGGCGAGCACGTTCTTGCCGCTGATCGACAGGCCGGCGTTGTTGAGGTTGAGCATGTGCACGTCGTTGGCCTGTTCGGCGAGGAAGACGTCGCCCTGGCCCTGGCACCGCATCAACGGCAGGCCCTCACCGGTGAGCGCCTTCTTGAGGAACTTGCCTGCGCCGCCGCCCTCGTAGGCGAAGTCCACGTTGCCCTGGTAGGCGACCATCGAACCCTGCCGTGCCATGAACGGTTCACCGAGACGGACCCGCAGCATCTTGGAGTTCTGGTTGGCGATCGGCTTGGCTTCCTTCTCGCTGAAGCGTCCGTCGACCAGATCGCCGGTGATGCCTGCGAAACCGTCACCACCGCCGGGGGCAGCAGCCTGAGGCGTCGCGTGCTGCCCGCCGTGAGCCGCCTGGGGCGCACCGGCCGGGCCGCCGCCCTGTGGGGCGCCGCCCATCGGCGCCGCACCGGTGCGGCCCTGATGGAAGATCTGTTCGGTCCAGTTCGTACCGTCCCACCAGCGAAATTCGAAGCGGCCATCGGGGTCGGGTTGCCAGCTGCCAGGTCCAGTCACGTTTTGCTCCTCGGATTGATGGCGGTGTGTCGAACACGTCGCTCTGGACCGTATGGCAATCGGGATGGCGATCGGCAAGGCGTTCCTCGACCTGGCAAACACGTCGAAGTGGCATCCTGAGCAGATGGCTAAGGAAATCGACCCGGCACGGGCGCGCAGCGCTGTTGCGGTCATCAAACAGCATCCGGGCATGGTGCTGTTCCTCACGACGCCGGCGTTGTTGGTTGTGGGCGTCGTATGGCTCATCACCGGCAGTGCCGCGTGGGCGGGGTTGCTCCTCGTCGCATTGGTCCTGGGCGGGGGTGCCGCCATGTACGCGGGCCTGAAGCGGCGCTAGGACGCGACTGACGTCGGCGTTCGCTCTTGGAGAACTCCGCACCGTTTCATCTGCAACGGTGTAATCATGTAATCATGAGACAGCATCATCACACCCAGGGCCGCCGGCCAGGACGTTCCGGCGGTTGGCAACAGTCACAGCAGCCCGACGCGGGCGACGCGGCCGAGTGGATCGCCGGTCGACTTCCGGAAGGCTGGTTCGCCGGCGATCCGACCGTTGTCGTCGACCGCGAGGAGATCACCGTCATCGGCCGCCTGCCCGAACAGGACGGCGAGGAGAGTGACGCCCACGCCTCCGGACGCGCCGCCCGGTTCCGCGAGGAGACCCGGTCGGAGCGGATGCGCATCGCCGACGAAGCCGAGGGCCGCTACGGACGCAAAGTCGCCTGGGGCGTCGAGGTCGGCAGCGCCGAAACCCCCGAACGGATCCTGTTCACCCACATCGCCGTGCCGGTGATGACCAGGCTCAAGCAGCCGGAACGCCAGGTTCTCGACACGCTGGTCGATGCCGGCGTGGCGCGGTCGCGGTCCGACGCGCTGGCCTGGTCGGTGCGGCTGGTCGGCGAGCACGCCGACGAGTGGTTGGGAAAGTTGCGCGAGGCGATGTCCACGGTCGACGACCTGCGTGCCGAGGGCCCGGAACTCTAACCGGCCGACAAATCAAGGGTATTCCCCGATTCCTGACCGGCCCTCCGTCGGTAACTTTGTTCGCGTCGAGCATTTCGGGCGCGGTGCCGAGGGGACAGCGATGGCCGGAATCAGACAAGCGCAGTGCCTTGGTGCTGGCGCGTGTGGTGTTGGGCGCGGAAATCGCGTTCGGCACCGGATCGCCGCCGCCGAATCGGGGGATAACGGCGGCGGCAACCCACGCGTCCGCAACCGACGGCACCGGCGCACCCGCGGCTGCCTTGTCGGTTCGGCCGCGGGTGTGTCGGGGTCGCATCCAGCGCGTGCACCTCACACCTGCGTCATTGCCCAGTACTCGCCACGTCGGGCGAGCAACTCGGCGTGGCTGCCGCGCTCCACGATGCGCCCCGCCTCCATCACCAGGATCA
>JAVRPF010000213.1:0-4786 GCA_032162385.1 Mycobacterium sp. | reverse complement strand
AGTCACCCGACATCGCCCAGGGCGTCGACACCGCCCACGAGACCCGCGTCGAGGGCGCCGCGGATCCGCTCGACCTCCAGGGCGCCGGCGATCAGGGCCTGATGTTCGGCTACGCCATCAAGGACACTCCCGAGCTGATGCCCCTGCCGATCGCGCTGGCGCACCGGCTGGCGCGCCGGCTGACCGAGGTCCGCAAGAACGGTGTGCTGGACTACCTGCGGCCAGACGGCAAGACCCAGGTGACCGTGCAGTACGAGGGCACCACCCCCGTCCGCCTCGACACGGTCGTCCTCTCGACGCAGCACGCCGACGGCATCGACCTTGAGTCCGGCCTGGCGCCCGACATCCGGGAGAAGGTCGTCAACACCGTCCTGGCCGACCTGAACCACGACACCCTGGACACGTCCGACTTTCGGCTGCTCGTCAATCCGACTGGCAAGTTCGTGCTCGGCGGCCCGATGGGTGACGCCGGCCTGACCGGCCGCAAGATCATCGTCGACACCTACGGCGGCTGGGCCCGCCACGGCGGCGGCGCGTTCTCCGGCAAGGATCCGTCCAAGGTGGACCGGTCCGCTGCGTACGCGATGCGCTGGGTGGCCAAGAACGTCGTCGCTGCCGGACTTGCGGAGCGCGTGGAGGTCCAGGTGGCCTACGCGATCGGCAAGGCGGCCCCGGTCGGCCTGTTCGTCGAGACGTTCGGCAGTGAGACCGTCGACCCGGACCGCATCGAGAAGGCCATCACGTCGGTGTTCGACCTGCGTCCCGGCGCGATCGTCCGCGATCTCGACCTGCTGCGCCCGATCTACGCCCCGACCGCCGCGTACGGCCACTTCGGCCGCACCGACATCGAGCTGCCGTGGGAGCAGACCAACAAGGTCGAGGAGCTCAAGGCCTCGGTCTGACGACGATGCGGAGCGAGGGACGAGCCCGTTGAGGAGTCGGACCCATCAGGTCGGTGTAGTTCCTCCTGCGTCCCACTGGTCCTTGGCAGTAGCCGCTTCGGGGCGCGGCGGCACGGAGATTCCAGCAGGATGATGGTCATGGAACACGTGACGTTCTTGCCGACGGTCGACCAGCTGACCTACACCTTCGGCGGGGCCGCTGCGGTGCGGCGCATCAGTCCCGGCACGGTTCTTACGCTGTGGACCGAGGACGCCTACGGTGGCCGGATCACCAGCAAGGACGACGTTGCCAGCGCTGCTCTCGACACCGAGGATCTCAATCCCCAAACTGGTCCGTTCTGGATCGAGGGCGCCGAGCCGGGGGACACGTTGGCCATCCACCTGGTCGACCTGACGCCGGCACGGAGCTGGGGGGCGTCGACGCTCATTCCGTTCTTCGGCGGCCTCACCAGCATTCCGGCCAGCCCGACGCTGCAACCCGCGCTGCCGGAGCGCACCTGGATCTACGAATACGATTCGGCCACGGACACGCTGGGCTTCTCCGCACAGGGCAGTGAGTTCGAGCTGAGCCTGCCCGCCAACCCCATGCTCGGTACGGTCGGCGTGGCCCCTGCGCGGCGCGAGGTACGCACCTCCCTGGTGCCATCCTATTTCGGTGGGAACATGGACACACCCGAGATGGCGCCCGGCGCAACCTGTTATCTGCGGGTGAACGTCGACGGCGCGCTCTTCTCGCTAGGTGACGGCCACTACCGGCAGGGCGAAGGCGAATCGTGTGGCACGGCGGTGGAGGGCGCCATGAATGTCACCGCGATCGTCGACCTGATCAAGGGTGGCGGGCCGGCCTGGCCCAGGATCGAAAGCGACACCCACCTGATGTGCATCGGATCCGGCCGACCACTCGAAGAGGCTTGGCGGGCCGGTCAGGTCGAGATGATCGGCTGGCTGGGCGAACTCTACGGACTCGACCGTCTCGACGCCTACCAGTTGCTGACGCAGATCTCCCAGGTTCCCATCGCGAACGTGGTGGACACCAACTACAGCGCCGTCACCAAGATTGACAAGCGGCTGCTGCCGAGGGCCGCGGCCTACGGCGGGATTCACGACGAAATGCGCAGTGTCGCACGCTCTTTCGGAGCCATCTCGTACTGAGGACCCACCGACGACCGAACGGGGACACGATGGAACTCGGATTGACCGGCAAGCGATTCCTGGTCACGGGAGGCACGCGCGGAATCGGCCGGGCGGTGGTCGACGGGCTGCTGGCCGAAGGTGCCTCGGTCGCGTACTGCGCCCGCACGTCGGTTGCCGTAGCCGAGACGGAGTCCAAGCTCAAGGCCGAAGGCGCCACTGCGATCGGAACCGCCGTCGACGTCGGTGACGCTGCGGCATTGAAGGATTGGGTGAACGGTAGCGCGAGCGCCCTCGGGGGCATCGACGGCGTGGTAGCGAACGTCAGCGCTCTCGCTATTCCGGACAACGAGGGGAACTGGCGCACCAGCTTCGACGTCGACCTGATGGGCACGGTGGGTCTGGTGGAGGCGGCGTTGCCGCATCTGCTGGCCAGCGGCTCGGGCTCGATCGTCACGATCTCGAGCGTGTCTGGCCGCGAGATCGACTTCGCATCGGGCCCGTACGGCACGATGAAGGCCGCGATCATCCACTACACCCAGGGACTTGCGTACAACCTCGCCGGCAACGGAGTACGGGCGAACACGGTCAGCCCCGGCAACACCTACTTCCCCGGCGGGGTGTGGCCGTCCATCGAGGAGAACGACCCGGAACTGTTCCAGACTGCCCTTGGACTCAACCCGACGGGCCGAATGGCAACACCAAAAGAGATCGCCAACGCCGTTGTCTTCCTGAGCAGTTCGGCGGCGAGCTTCATCACCGGAACCAACCTGGTGGTCGACGGGGCGCTGACCCGCGGCGTGCAGCTGTGACGGTTACCCGGTGAACTCGTAGTCCTCCAGCGGGAAGCGCCGGCTGCGCCACATCGCCTCCGCGGTGCTGGTGGGTCGCAGTGGCACGTCGCCGTTCTTGTCGAAGTAGTAGCTGTTCGCCAGTTGGCAGCTGTCCTGCCAGAAGATCTGGCGGTGCCGCTTGCGCATCATCTCGGCGAAGTAGCGGTCGTTGGCCTCCTGGGACACCTCGATGCGGGTGGCGCCACGGTCGGAAGCCCGTGCGAGGCACCGCAAGATGTGATGGGTCTGCGTCTCGATCAGGGCGAAGTACGACGAGCCGACGTACCCGTACGGGCCGATCACGGTGAAGAAGTTGGGAAATCCAGGAATGCTGACGCCTTCGTAGGCCTGCAGGCGTTGCTCCGACCAGAACTGGGCCAACGATCGCCCGCCGGCCCCGGTGACGCGGAAGGTCGGGATGCTGTCGACATCCATCACCTTGAACCCGGTGGCGAGGATCAGCACGTCGACGTCCCGGGTGGTTCCGTCGACGGTTGCCACCCCGGAGCCGGTGATCTTGTCGATGGGTTCGGTGACCAGTTCCACGTTGTCGCGGTTGTACGTCGACAGGTAGGTGTTGTGGAACCCCGGACGCTTGCAGCCGACGGCGTAGCGCGGCGTGAGTTTTTCGCGCACGTCGGGGTCGTGCACCTGGCGGCGCAGGTACGACCGCCCCATCCGCTCGGCGCGGCGGGCCAGCGGGAACACGGTGTAGTACTGGGCGGACAGCGTGAACGTCAGCTCGACGTAGGCCTGGCTGATCAGTCGTTGAAGCACCTTGCCACCGGGAACCCGCATTGCCCAGCGCGCGGGGGCGGGAAGCGGCACGTCCAACTTCGGCATGCACCAGATCGGTGTCCGCTGAAACACCGTGAGGCGCTCGACGATCGGGGCGATCTCGGGAATCACCTGAACCGCCGACGCGCCGGTACCGATGATCGCGACGCGCTTGCCGGTCAGGTCCTGAGAGTGATCCCACCGCGCCGTGTGCATGGTGACGCCCGCGAAGCTGTCGACGCCGTCGATGTCGGGCAGGTTCGGCAACGTCAGCACGCCGCTGCAGTTGACGAGGAATCGGGCCGACAGCGACTCTCCGGTGTCCAAATCGACACGCCAGAAATCGGATTCGTCGTCGAACACCGCCGCGGTGACCTTGGTGGACGACCGGATCTTGCCTCGCAGACCGTACTTGTCGACGCAATGGTCGGCGTAGGCCTTGAGCTCGCGGCCGGGAGCGTAGGTGCGGGACCAGTCCGCGCTCTGCTCGAACGAGAACTGGTAGGAGAAGGACGGAATGTCCACGGCGATGCCGGGATAGGTGTTCCAGTACCACGTTCCGCCCGGCTCGTCGCCGGCTTCGATGATCAGGTAGTCGCCGAGACCGGCCCGGTCGAGCTGAATGGCGGTGCCGATGCCGGAGAACCCGGCGCCGACGATGATGGTGGTGTAGTCGGGCACGTGATCAGCCTTCCCGTCTGCGTCCGACGACCTGCACCCCGTGCTTGGGCCGCAGCGTCAGTGTTGCCTCGAGTTCCACCTGATGTCCGGACACCAGGTCGAAGGTGAACCGCTGACTCATGATCGCCGCCATCAGCACCATCTCCATCAACGCAAAGCTCTGTCCGATGCAGATCCGCCGTCCGCCTCCGAATGGAAGATAGGCTGATCGTGGCCGTTGTTTGGCCGCATCGCCGAGAAACCGCCTCGGGTCGAAGACTTCGGGGTCCGGCCACCACCGCTCGTCGTGGTGGATCTCGTAGACGGGGACGAGCACCGTGGTGCCCGGGCGGATTTGGTGCCCGTCGATGTCGTCGTGTTCGACGGCCTCGCGCCCGATCATCCACACAGCGGAGTAGTAGCGCTGCGACTCCTGCACGCAGGCAGTGGCCCACGGCAGCTGGGCCAGGTCGTCGGCGGTGG
>JAVRPF010000212.1:0-9016 GCA_032162385.1 Mycobacterium sp. | reverse complement strand
CGTGTTCAGCTGTTTTGCGCAGTCATACGCGAGAACCCGGAAAATCCCGACGGCCGTCGATCGAAGCGGCCGGACACCGAATGTGCCCGGCAGCCACTACCGAAGACCGCCCATTTGAAGACGGGTCCTGCGTGACGCACTGGAACGGAGCGCGCGGTGTGCGCGAATCGCACCGGATGTTCGAGCCCACAGGGCTCAAAACACGTTCATGTTACACCGTGGCAATCGTCGGACTGACCGACGGGAGTGCTTACGATACGTCCTCCACGCATACCGTGAACTGGCGTTCGTCGTAGGCGTAGCCGACTCCGGTACTGCACTGATCGACTTTGGCCACCTTCGCCAGCGCGATGACTGCGGCCGATGCGATCTCGACCGCGCGAAGCGCTCGGTTCAGCGGCGCAGGCCCAGCCGTTCGATGAGCGAGCGGTAGCGCTCGACGTCGACCTGTGCGACGTACTTCAGCAACCGCCGACGACGACCCACCAACAGCAGCAGCCCCCGCCGCGAGTGGTGATCGTGCTTGTGCATCTTGAGGTGCTCGGTCAGGTCGGCGATGCGCTTGGTCAGCATTGCGACTTGCGCCTCCGGCGAGCCGGTGTCGGTCTCGTGCAGGCCGTACTGGCCAAGGATCTCTTTTTTCTGTTCGGTAGTGAGCGCCACGAAAATTACTCCATCGATATCGGTCCGCGAGGGTTCATCTGAGGCACGGCCGCCGCGAACTGCAGCTGTGCTGGGTCGCCGGCGAGTCTAACAGTGCGGTACTGCTTAGAAGGAATCGCGTTAGAAGGAATCGCGCAGAATCGTGCGCGCCTTGTCGGTATCGCGGCCCATCGCCGTGATGAGGTCGTCGACCGAGCCGAACTTCTCCTGAGGCCGGATGCGGGCGACGAAGTCGACGGCGACGTGCTGGCCGTACAGGTCGGCCTCGGTGTCCAGCACGAACGCCTCCACGGTGCGGGTGCGGCCCGAGAAGGTCGGATTGGTGCCCACCGAGACCGCCGCCTGGTAACGCTCGCCGGGGGTGACCGTGCCCATCACCGGGCCGTGTCCGAGCACCGTGAACCACGTCGCGTACACCCCGTCGGCGGGGATCGCCGAGAACATCGGCGGTGCCACGTTGGCGGTGGGAAAGCCCAGCACCTTGCCGCGGCCGTCACCACGCACCACCACGCCCTCGACCCGGTGCGGCCTGCCCAGCGCCTCGGCGGCGGCGACCACGTCACCGGCGTCAACGCAGGACCTGATGTAGGTGGACGAGAAGGTGACCGTCTCGTCGCGGTGATGCTCGGCCACCAGTGACATGCCCTCGACGGCGAAGCCCAGCCGTTCACCGGCCTTGCGCATCATGCTCACGGTGCCTGCGGCCTTCTTGCCGAAGGTGAAGTTCTCGCCCACCACCACCTCGACCACGTGGAGGCGCTCGACGAGCAACTCGTGCACGTAGCGCTCGGGGGTCAGCTTCATGAAGTCGGAGGTGAACGGCATGACGAGGAAGACGTCGATGCCCATCTCCTCGACGAGTTCGGCGCGCCTGGTCAGCGTCGTGAGCTGGGCCGGATGACTGCCGGGGAACACGACCTCCATCGGATGGGGGTCGAACGTCATCAGCACCGCGGGAACCTCGCGGGACCGGGCAGCCTTCACCGCATGATTGATCAGCTCGGCATGTCCGCGGTGCACCCCGTCGAACACGCCGATCGTGACGACGCATCTGCCCCAGTCCGTGGGGATCTCGTCCTGACCCCGCCAGCGCTGCACGCGTGCAAGCCTACGACGCGGCGCGCCCGGTGGCTGCGCTGGATCCCCCGGATGAGGTGACGATTGCCTAAACTTCTTCAGTGTGAGTCCTGAAGGCAACCGGCGCGACCTGTCGACGGTTGCCCAGGACTATCTGAAGGTGATCTGGACCGCCCAGGAATGGTCGCGGGAGAAGGTCAGCACGAAGATGCTCGCCGAGCGAATCGGGGTGTCGGCGAGCACTGCATCGGAGTCCATCCGCAAGCTCGCCGATCAGGGGCTCGTCCACCACGAGAAGTACGGCGCCGTGACGCTCACCGAGGCAGGCCGCAAGGCCGCGCTGGCGATGGTGCGCCGCCATCGCCTGATGGAGACGTTCCTCGTCAACGAACTCGGCTACAG
This sequence comes from Mycobacterium sp., assembly GCA_032162385.1. Classification (GTDB taxonomy): domain Bacteria; phylum Actinomycetota; class Actinomycetes; order Mycobacteriales; family Mycobacteriaceae; genus Mycobacterium. The sequence continues at coordinate 6,874 of JAVRPF010000212.1, read as the reverse complement.
CTGGGACGAGGTGCACGACGAGGCCGAGGTGCTCGAACACGCGGTGTCCGACCGGATGCTCGACCGCATCGACGCCAAGCTGGGGCATCCCACCCGCGACCCGCACGGCGATCCGATTCCCGCCGCCGATGGCCAGGTGCCAACCCCTCCGGCGCGACAGCTGTCGGTCTGCCGAGACGGCGAGGCCGGGACCGTGGCCCGGATCTCGGACGCCGACCCGGAGATGCTGCGCTACTTCGACAGTGTCGGGATCAACCTGGACTCCCGGTTGCGGGTGGTGGCCCGCCGCGACTTCGCGGGCATGATCTCGGTGGCCATAGAGAACCCGGCGAATCCGGCAGCGCCCGGCGAATCCGGCGAATCCGGCGACACCACCGTCGATCTGGGTAGCCCCGCCGCGCAGGCGATCTGGGTTGTCGCCTAGCAGGCGCTCTCCTGCACCCTAGGATCCGGGGATGGCGAAACTCGAGCTGACCCGGAAGCTGTCTCTGAGTCCCGAAGAGGCGTGGGCGCACGTGTCCAATCTCGCGGAGCTGGGCGACTGGCTGCAGATGCACCAGGGCTGGCGATCCGACCTGCCCGACGAGCTCGCCGTCGGCACGACCATCGTCGGCGTGGCTGGCGCGAAGGGGATGCGCAACCGAGTGACGTGGACGGTACGGAAGTTCGATCCGCCGTCCTCGCTCGAGATCACCGGCGATGGCGTCGGCGGCACGAAGTACGCGCTGTCCATGAAGGTGGCCCCGACGGATGCGGGCAGCTCGTTCACGCTGAAACTCGACCTGGGCGGAAGACCGCTGTTCGGTCCGATCGGAGCGGCTGCGGCCAGGGCCGTGAAGGGCGACATCGAGAAGTCCATCGAACGATTCGAGACGCTGTACGCCTGATCGCCTACAGCGTCGCCGGCCGGACGACCACCACCGACTTGGTGCGTGACGTCTCGTCGGACAAGAGCGCGATGACCTGGCCATCGGGCGTGGCCGCGGCATAGACACCGTCGATACCCGCCGGTCGCAATGCCCGGCCGTGCCGGGCCGACTCGGCTTCCTCGGCAGTGAGGTCGCGACGCTGGAACATCAGCAGGCACGCCTCGTCCAGGGAGTAGCTCAGTTGCGGCGCGTCGGCGAGGCGCTCGAGGGTGTGCGCCTCCCCCAGCCCGAAGCGGCCAACCCTGGTGCGCCGCAGCGCGGTGAGATGCCCGCCGACGCCAAGGGCCGCGCCGACGTCGCGGGCCAGCGCCCGGATGTAGGTGCCAGACGAGCAGTCCACCTGGACGTCGACATCGACCAGCCCAGCTTGAATCGCGGGGTGCCGTCGGGTCGCGAGCACCTCGAACCGGTCGATCCGCACGTGGCGCGCGGCCAGTTCGACGGTCTTGCCCTCGCGGGCGAGCTTGTAAGCGCGCTGACCGTCGACCTTGATCGCACTCACCGCCGACGGCACCTGGTCGATGTTGCCGCGCAATCCGGCCACGGCGTCGGCGACGGCGACGTCGGTCACGTCTTCGGCTGAAATCTCCTGCAGCACTTCGCCTTCGGCGTCCTCAGTGGAGGTGGTCTGACCGAGCCGGATGGTGGCCGCATAGGACTTGTCGGTCGCGGTGAGCAGGCCGAGGATCTTGGTGGCCCGGTCGACTCCCACCACGAGCACCCCGGTCGCCATCGGGTCCAGCGTGCCGGCGTGGCCAACCTTGCGGGTACCGAACAACCTGCGACAACGCCCGACGACGTCGTGGCTGGTCATTCCCGCAGGCTTGTCGACGACGACGATCCCCGGCTCGCTCACATCACGATCGCCGTCAGCGCCAGGCCGTCGCGCACCGACCAGCGACCGGCCAACGCGGTCAACGGCGGCCCGGACTCGGCGGCGGGATCGATCAGAATCGCCGACGAGAACGTGCCTGCGGCACCGGACCCGTCAACGGTGAAGGTGACGTGTGCGTCCTCGAAGCCGAGCCACCGGTGGGTCAGCGGAAACCAGGCCTTGTAGGTCGCTTCCTTGGCGCAGAACAGGATCCGGTCCCAGTGCAGGTTGCCGGACAGACCGGCGAGCTCCGTCCGCTCGGCGGGCAGGCTGATGGCCGCCAGCACGCCGTTGGGCAACACGTCGTGCGGTTCGGCGTCGATGCCGACTGAACGGACCTCGGCCTGACGGCCCACCACCGCGCCGCGGAAGCCCTCGCAGTGCGTCAGGCTGCCGACGACTCCGTCCGGCCAGCACGGTTCGCCCTTGTCCCCCTTCAGGATCGGCACCGGTGGCAGTCCGAGTTCGCCAAGCGCCTGGCGAGCGCAGTAGCGCACCGTGACGAACTCGTTGCGGCGCTTGGCCACCGAGCGCGCGACGAGTGGTTCCTCCTCGGGAAACGGAACCAAGTCGGTTGGATCATCGTACATTTCGGCGGCGGCGACGACGCTGGGCAGGACGCCTGAGAGCAGTGTCGTCATCTCGAACGCCGGTCCGTGATCCGCTCCTGCATCTTCTCCGCGGCCGCGCGCATCTCGGGCGTTACTTCGAAATGTCCGCCGAACTCGTTGAGGTAGCCCGGCGAATACTTCGGGTCGGGCAGGATCTGGCGCATCCATCGATAGGGCTTGCGGCGCCGCCACTCTCGCGGGTAGCCCACCGACACCTCCTCGAACCGCACGCCGTCATACCACGTGGTGCGCGGGATGTGCAGATGGCCGTAGACCGAGCAGACGGCGTTGTAACGGGTGTGCCAGTCCGCGGTGGCGGTGGTGCCGCACCACAGCGCGAACTCCTTGTAGAACATCGCCTCACAGGGTTCGCGCACCAGCGGGAAGTGGTTGACCAGGACGGTCGGTGTCATCCAGTCCAGGTCCTCGAGCCGCTTGCGGGTCTGGACGACGCGGTCGCGGCACCACGCGTCGCGGGTGGCGTAGGGCTCGGCGGACAGCAGGAACTCGTCGGTGCCGACGACGTTCCGTTCGCGTGCCAGCGCCAGGCCCTCGGCCTTGGTGGCCGTGCCGTCGGGCAGGAACGTGTAGTCGTACAGCAGGAACATCGGCACGATGGTGGCCGGGCCGCCCTCGTCGGTCCACACCGGGAACGGATGCTCGGGGGTGACGATGCCCATCTCGTCGCACATGTTGACCAGATAGTCGTAGCGCGCCCGGCCGAAGATCTGCATCGGGTCCTTGCCGGTGGTCCACAGTTCGTGGTTTCCGGGCACCCAGATCACCTTGGCGAACCGCTTGCGCAGCAGGTCCAGGGACCAGCGGATCTCGTCGGTGCGTTCGGCGACGTCGCCCGCGACGATCAGCCAGTCGTCGGGGGATGACGGATGCAGCGACTCGGTGACCGGCTTGTTGCCGGTGTGACCGATGTGAAGGTCGCTGATGGCCCAAAGAGTTGGGTGCCGATGTTCCGCTGACACAACGGACCAGCCTACTGGCGCGATCTGGACGAGCCACCGGGGCAACTAGAACATGTTCCTACTTCTCCGTCGGGCGACCGCGCTCGACTTGTACACTCCCCGCAATGGACGACGAGCGCGAGGGAGTGTGATGGCGGCCAAACTGCGCCTGCTGTCAGCGGTATGTGCGCTGGTCGCGGCAGTGATCGTGGTCTGGCAGACCAATCCCGTCGCTGGGCCGGAGAACGGTCCGGTGCAGCTGCGGTCCACGTCAGCGCCCATGAGCGATGTCTCCACGACCATCAAGTGGCCCGTGATCGAAACGGTCAATCCGAACCCGTTCGATGCGTGCAAGGACATCCCGTTCGACGTCGTCCAGCGGCTCGGCCTGGCGTTCACCCCGCCGGAACCCGAGGACAGCCTGCGCTGCCACTACGACGCAGGCAATTACCAGATGGCCGTCGAAGCGTTCGTCTGGCGAACCTACGAGCAGACGCTGCCCGCCGACGCCGTCGAACTCGACATCGACGGCCACCGCGCCGCCCAGTACTGGATCATGAAGCCGACCGACTGGAACAACCGCTGGTGGATCACCTGCATGATCGCCTTCAAGACCAGCTACGGAGTGCTCCAGCAGTCGCTGTTCTACTCGCCGATCTACGGCGCCGACGACGTCGACTGCCTGTCGACCAACCTGCAGCGCGCGCGCGAACTCGCGCCGTACTACAAGCTCTAATCCCGCCCTGCTTGCGTAACCTGCACACGTGTCCTCTCCCGTAAAGCGCGTCGCCTCCCGCGTGTTGGCCCGAGCACTCAAGGTCCCGCCACCCACCACCGACTTCACCGTGCGTCGCCGGGTGTCGGTGCCCATGCGTGACGGCGTCGACCTGGTCGCCGACCACTACGTGCCGGACACCTCCGCGCCGGCGGGCACCCTGCTGGTGCGCGGCCCATACGGCCGGACGTTCCCGTTCTCGAACCTGTTCGGCGCCGTGTATGCCGCACGCGGGTATCACATCGTGATCCAGAGCGTGCGCGGCACGTTCGGCTCGGGCGGTGACTTCACGCCGATGATCCACGAGGTGGCCGACGGCGCGGACACGGTCGCCTGGCTGCGCGATCAATCGTGGTTCACCGGTTCGTTCGCCACCATCGGGTTGTCCTACCTGGGGTTCACGCAGTGGGCGTTGTTGGTGGACCCGCCGCCGGAGATGGCCGCGGCGATCATCACCGTCGGCCCGCACGATTTCAGCGCCGCGACGTGGGGCACCGGTGCGTTCACCCTCAACGACTTCCTCGGGTGGAGCGACATGGTCGCCCACCAGGAGGACGGCGGACTTCTGAAGAACGGCGTGCGGCAGCTCACATCCCGCAGGGGTCTGGCCAACGCCACGAACCAGGTGCCGATGGGCGACGCCGGCCGGACCCTACTTGGCGCGGGAGCACCCTGGTGGGAGTCCTGGGTCACGCACCCCGAGGGCGGTGATTCGTTCTGGGATGCCGTGCGCCTGACCGACGCGCTCGACCGCGTGGACATCCCGGTGCTGTTGTTCAGCGGCTGGCAGGACGTCTTCGTCGAGCAGACGCTCGCGCAGTTCCGGCATCTGCGCGGCCGGAACGTGACAACGGCACTGACCGTCGGTCCGTGGACTCACACGCAGGTGATGACCAAGGGCGCGCCGACCGTGCTCCGGGAGTCGTTGGCGTGGCTCGACGGCCACCTCGGCGGCAAGCCCGTCGCGCCCCGCAGTCCGGTGCGGGCCTACGTCAACAACGGCGACTGGCTCGAGCTGCCCGACTGGCCGCCGGTGATGCCCGAGCATGTGCTGTATCTGCAACCCGCGCACCGGCTTTCGGAGATACCTCCGGACGGGTCTGCGCCGCCGTCGACGTTTACGTTCGACCCCACCGACCCGACGCCAACCATCGGCGGCCGGTTGCTCTCCCCCGAGGGCGGCTACCGGGACGACACCCGCCTGGCCCTACGTGGCGACGTCCTCGACTTCACCGGCGACCCGCTGCCCGCCGACCTCTACCTCGTCGGAAGCCCCGTGGTCGAGCTGTCGCATTCGTGCGACAACCCGTACAACGACCTGTTCGTCCGCGTCAGCGAGGTCGACGCCAAGGGTAGCTCGACCAACGTGAGCGACGGATTCGTCAGGCTGGCAACCGATTGCGGGACCGTCCGGCTCGAGCTCGACCCAGTCGCGCATCGGTTCCCTGCCGGCTCGCGAATCCGGGTGCTGGTCGCGGGCGGGTCGCATCCGCGCTTCGTCCGCAATCTGGGTACCGACGAGCCACCGATCTCGGGGCGGCGGATGGCACCCGCGACGCACACCGTGCACCACGGCGCGGCAGGGGCATCGCTGCTGGTGTTGCCCGCGGGCCCGCAGCCGCCGTCAACCAACTGACGCGCGAACGCGTTCGGCGATCGCCGCCAACGCGGCATCGTCGTGCACGGGATCGGCCCAAGCCGGAAGCACCGGCAGGTCCACCCAACTGACGCACCCCGCGTACGCCGGTTCCCTCGGCAGCCGGACCGGCTCGAGCAGTCGCCTGGCCTGCACCACCAGCACGGTAAGCCGGTGCCTTGGCCGGAAGTCCAGCCGGTCGGCACGCACGGACTCGGCGGTCCAGATGTGCGTCTGCTCGATGTCCTGCAGCCCGTCGGGGTGGTTCACCGCAACGGCGGCAACGACTTTCGCGCCGGCTCGGACCACCACCTCGGCCTCGGTGCTGTCGGACGCGGCGGCCTCGAGCAGGTCGCGGTGCTCGGGGCGGACCCGTTCGGCGTGACCATGTGCGACGGTCGGAAAGAAGACGAACTCCGGCGCGGCGAGGTCGAAGCGTTTCTCGCCGATGCCGCCCTTGCGCAACAACACCGTCTGCCTGCCGTCGAGCATCGCGTGCACGGCCGCGCTCCACTCCTTGAGCGCGGTCGCGTTCACCCCTTCGCCGCGAGTCGGGCGCGGACCTCGGGGCGACGCAACGGGGGTACCGTCTTGGGCGGCTGCCGCCGCGGCGGCAGCTCGGCCAGCAGACGCGCGGTGGTCGCGGTCACCTCGGCGACCGCGGCCTCGAAGACGTCGACGTTGGCGGCGGTCGGGCGGGTGATGCCGCTGACCTTGCGGACGTACTGACGGGACGCGGCCTCGATCTCCTCGGCGGTCGCCGAGGGTTCCAGACCGCGCAACTCGGTGATGTTCCGGCACATGCCTCAACCATAGATCGATGTCGATACGGTGAGGACATGCCCGAAGAAGACCAAGTCCTGCTGATCGAAACCACCGACCGCGTGCGCACCCTGATCCTGAACCGTCCGCTGTCGCGCAACGCGCTGTCCTCAGCCCTTCGCAGCCGGTTCTACGCGGCGCTGCGGGAGGCCGACGCGGACGCCGACGTGGACGTCGTGATCCTCACCGGCGCCGACCCGGTGTTCTGCGCGGGGCTGGATCTCAAGGAACTCGGCGACGCCACGCAGCTTCCCGACATCTCGCCCAA
>JAVRPF010000211.1:0-2632 GCA_032162385.1 Mycobacterium sp. | reverse complement strand
TCGGTCACATCGACATCCTGGTGAACAATGCGGGCACCTGCTATCACGGCGAGTCCTGGGTGGTGACCGAGGATCAGTGGGACGCGGTGTTCGACCTCAACGTCAAGGCGCTGTGGTCGTGCTCGCTGGCCGTCGGCGCGCACATGCGGGAGCGGGGTAGCGGTTCGGTCATCAACATCGGATCGATCTCCGGGCTCATCGTCAACCGGCCGCAGATGCAACCCGCGTACAACGCCTCCAAGGCCGCCGTGCACCACCTCACCAAATCGCTTGCCGCCGAATGGGCTCCGCTCGGCATTCGGGTCAACGCGCTGGCGCCCGGATACGTGAAGACGGAGATGGCGCCGGTCGACCGGCCGGAATTCAAACGGCACTGGATCGACGACACCCCACAGCTGCGGTACGCGCTCCCCGAGGAGATCGCGCCAAGCGTGGTGTTCCTGGCGAGTGACGCCGCCTCGTTCATCACCGGATCGGTGCTCGTCGCAGACGGGGGGTACACCACGTGGTGACCGGCACGGCAGTCAATCGGCGGGTCGTGGTCCACGGGCTTGATGACGTGGTCCTCGAGACGGAGCCGGAGCCGGTGCCGATCGCAGGCGAGGCCCTGGTCCGCACCACCGTCGTCGGGATCTGCGGTTCCGACATGCACGCCGCCTGCGGTCGCCATCCGTTCATCGATCTGCCGTATCGGCCCGGTCACGAGGCGATCGGTGTGGTCGAGTCGGTCGGGCCCGGTGTCGACGAGTCCTGGGTAGGCAGCCGGGTGGCAATCGAACCGAACCTGGTCTGCGGGCACTGCACGCAGTGTCGTTCCGGCCGGTACAACATCTGTCGTGAACTGCTGGTGTTCGGTTGCCAGACACCGGGTGCGCTGGCCGACTCGTTCACGATCGACGTCGACCGTTTGGTCCCGTTGGCCGACGATCTCGACGACCGGCACGCCATCCTGATCGAGCCGTTGGCCACCCCGGTGCACACGGTGCGGCGCGCCGTGGAGGCGGTCGGCGATCTGCGGGACCGGCCCGTCGTGGTGATCGGCGCTGGACCCATTGGACTGTTCATGCTGCTGGCGGCACTTCACGCCGGCGCCAGGGTGATCGTCGCCGACCTGCTGGAGTCCAAGCGCGCCAGGGCCGAACGTCTCGGTGCGGCGGGCACTTTCGACCCTGGGGCGCCGGACGCGATCACCGCCGCGCGTCGGCTCCTTGGCGGCCCTGCCGCGGTGGTATTCGACTGCGTGTCGCGGGAGAGCTCGGTGGCCCAGGCCGTCGAACTGGTCGACAAGGGCGGCGCGATTATGATCGTCGGGGTCGCCGAAGGGGATACCCCGGTGCCGCTGGGCCTGATCCAGGACCGCGAGCTGGCCCTGATCGGCAACCTGATGTACGTCCGCGAGGACTTCACGGCGGCGCTCGACCTGCTGGCCTCCGGCGTGGTGCCCGTCGACGAGATCATCAGCGCCGAATTCGATTTCGAGCATTCCGCTGAGGCGTTCGCCGCGTCGGCCGACCCGGAGAACGTGAAGGTACTCGTCACCCTCGGAAACGATCCAGGGAGATCCCGATGAGTCAGGCGTTGCTCGAATGCGCAGACATCCAGAAGAGTTTCGGCGGGGTGCCGGTGCTCAAGGGCATCACCCTGGACCTCCAGCCAGGGACCGTCACCGCGCTGGCCGGCGAGAACGGTGCAGGCAAGTCGACGTTGATGAAGATCGTCAGCGGCCAGTACAGCGCCGATCACGGCACCGTGTCGGTCCAGGGCAACCACCTCGCGCCCGGCAACACCCGCGACGCGGTCAAGCACGGCGTGGCCATCGTGCCGCAGGAGCTGGCGTCGATCGAGGACATGACGGTCTACGAAAACCTGTTCGTCGGAAGGGAACTGCGTGTCGGCCCATTCCTGAATCGGCGCGCGATGATCGGCGAGGCCACGGAGACCTTGGCCGTCTTCGACGTCGCGATCTCACCGACGGCTCGGATGGGCAGCCTGCCGGTCGGCATGCGGCAGATCGTCGAGATCGTCAAGGCCGCGCGCACCGGTGCCCAGGTGGTGATGCTCGACGAACCCACCTCGGCCATCTCGGAACGCGAAGTGGAGGGCCTGTACTCGATCGTCCGCAGGTTACGGGACCACGGTGTCGCCATGGTTTACACCACCCACAAGATGGCGGAGATCCGCGCCATCGCCGACCGCGTGGTGGTGTTGCGCGACGGCGGCCTGATCCTCGACAAGCCGCTTGTCGAGGTGACCGACGACGACATCGTCACCGCCATGATCGGCCGCGAACTGAACGCGCTGTTCCCCGATCGCGTCGAGCCCAAGCCAGATCCGGTGCTCGAAATCCGCGATCTCCAGGTCGACGGCGCGTCCGGGCCGGTGTCGTTCTCGGTCAGCTCCGGTGAGATCGTCGGCCTCGCCGGGCTCGTCGGCGCGGGCCGAACCGAGTTGCTGGAGGCCATCTTCGGCGCGCGGCGGACCAGTTCCGGCGAGATCCGCGTACGCGGCAGGAGCGTCAAGCGCAACTCACCCGCGGCGGCGATCACCGAGGGCATGGCGATGGTCCCCGAGGACAGGAAGATCTCCGGGGTCGTGCTGACCATGAGTGTCCTCGACAACGGCTCGCTACCGC
>JAVRPF010000210.1:0-3457 GCA_032162385.1 Mycobacterium sp. | reverse complement strand
GAGTGGGTGCGCGACAACATCGCGGCGTTCGGCGGCGCCCCCGGGAACGTCACGATCTTCGGTGAGTCCGCCGGCGGGACGTCGGTCACGACGTTGCTGGCCGTCCCCGCCGCAGCCGGCCTGTTCCACCGGGCGATCGCGCAGAGCTCGCCGGCCACGTCGGTCTACGATTCCAGCCGGTCACGCGCGCTCGCCGAAACATATTTGCTGGACGTCGGGGTGGCGCCTGGGGACGCCGACCAGTTGGTCGACGCACCCACGGCGGACCTGTTGGCCGCCTCCAAGAAGCTGTTCGATGAGGTGCCGCTGCGTACCCCTGGCACGCTCGCCTTCGCGCCCATCGTCGACGGCGACGTCGTACCCGACTATCCGGTCAGGTCGGCGCGCGAGGGGCGCACTCACCCGGTACCCCTGATCATCGGCACCAACGAGCACGAGGCCGCGCTGTTCCGCTGGATGAAGTCGCCGTTGATGCCGATCACACCCGAGGCCATCAGGTCCATGTTCGCCGAGATCGCCGCAGAACAGCCCGGCGCGCAGCTACCCAGCGAAGCGAAACTGGGCTCGACCTACCGTGGTCGGGGCAAGGCCCCGGGCATGGGGGTGGCACGCGACATCGGCTTCCGCATGCCGTCGCTGTGGTTCGCCGAGGGGCACAGCGCCGTTGCGCCTGTCTACCTCTACCGATTCGACTGGGCGACGCCGATGCTCCGGCTCCTCCGACTCGGGGGCGCCCACGCCACCGAGTTACCGTACGTGTGGGGCAATCTGGTTGCCGGACCTAGGGATCCGACGTTCAAGCTCGGCGGGCTGCGGATCGGAGAGGGTGTGTCCCAGCGCATGCGGACGCGATGGCTGAACTTCGCCAAGCACGGCGAACCCAGCGGCCCGGCGGGCGCGCCGACCTGGCGGCCCTATCGCGGGCCGGATCGTGCGGCCCTCGTCATCGACAAGGCCGACACCGTCGTCGCCGACCTCGACCAACCGCTGCGCCAGGCCTGGGGTGACGACGTCTTGAGTTTCCGCTGATCATCAGCAGCTAAGCTGCCGATGGGAGGTATCGGACGTGCACGGAGCGGATTGGCTCTTCTCTGAGGTGTTGCCTCCGCTCATGCACGATCCGGTGACTTTCGCCGTGCCGTTCTTCCTGCTATTACTCGTCATCGAGTGGGCGGCCGCCCGCAAGCTCGCCCACACCGAGGCCGAGCGCGCCCCGGCAGGCGCCTACCTGAAGCCGGACGCGTGGGCGAGCATCTGGATGGGCGTGGTATCGATCGGCACCAGCGGCCTGCTCAACGGCATCGCGCTGATCGGCTACGCGGCGCTCTATGTCTACGTAGCGCCGTGGCACCTTCCTGCCACCGCCTGGTACACCTGGGCGATCGCCATCCTCGGCGTCGACTTGCTCTATTACTGGTATCACCGGATGGCGCACCGGGTGCGCATCTTCTGGGCCACCCATCAGGCCCATCACTCCAGCCAGTACTTCAACTTCGCCACCGCGCTGCGGCAGAAGTGGAACATCAGTGGTGACGTGTTCCTACGCGCCCTTCTTCCCGTATTCGGGGTGCCCCCGTGGATCGTGTTCGCCAGCTTCTCGATCAATCTCGTCTACCAGTTCTGGATCCACACCGAACGCATCGGCAAGCTCTGGCGGCCAATCGAATTCGTCTTCAACACACCGTCGCACCACCGGGTGCACCACGGCATGGACCAGCAGTACCTCGACAAGAACTACGGCGGAATCCTGATCGTGTGGGACCGGTTGTTCGGCAGCTTCGCCGCGGAGACATCCCGGCCGCACTACGGGCTGACCAAGCAGGTCGATACCTGCAACGTGTGGAAGCTGCAGACCCACGAGTACGTCGCCATCGCCCACGACGTCCGGCACGCGCGCCGCTGGCGCGACCGCCTCGGCTACACGTTCGGCCCGCCCGGGTGGGCACCGCCGCAGAGCGTGCAACCCGACATTCCGGCGCCGATGACCGCCGCCCAGTAGGTCATTCGCTGGACCGGCGGAAGACCGGCGCCGACCCGGCCCTGACCGCACCGATCCACTGCCGCACCCGATCGCCCACTTCGGTCACGGTCGGCTTCGAACCGTCGATCACCGTGACGCCCCAGGACAACCGTGTCAGCCTCGACCAGTCCATCTCCGGCCAACCGTCGTTCGCGAGCACCTAGGGCATGTGGGCGGGATCTTCGGCGTGCCTGCGCATCCACTCCGCGAACGCGGCGTGGCGCGACAGCAGTTCCTCGGGATCGCCGCGGCCCCGCAACCGGCGCTGCTGGGTGGCCTCGTCGACGTCCAGAAGACACACCGCGATGTCGACGCCCGGTGCCGACGGCGCTGCGAGTACCTCGCCTGGGGCCACCGGGTCGCCGGCCAGCAGCAGGTCCCGTCCATCGGCGTCGAGTCGCCCGGCGCGGGCGACGGCGCGCTCGGCCATCCGTTGCCGCCAGGCCACGTCAGGGACCGCGGGCACCTGACCGAGCTGTCTGAGCTCGACGCATTCGACCGTCGGTGCGAGATCGACCTGCACGGCAGTTAAGTTGTCGCCGTCGTACTCGGCGAGGCCGTAGTGTCACGCGGTGTGGAGACGGTGTTCGATGGCTACGTGGATCCGGCGATCGTCGAACGGTCGCTTGCCCCAAGCACCTTCGGTTCGATGTGGCTCGACATGGAGCGGCCCGAGTACCCACGACTGCCGGGCCCGACCACCTGCGACTTGCTCGTCGTCGGCGGCGGCTACACCGGGCTGTGGACCGCACTACATGCCGCGCAGCGCAATCCGGGCCAGCGCATCGTCCTCATCGAGGCCGATCGCATCGGGTGGGCCGCGTCCGGCCGCAACGGTGGTTTCGTCGACGCCAGCCTGACTCACGGCCTGGCGAACGGAAAGACGCGCTGGCCCAACGAGATCGACCGACTGACCCAGATGGGACTGGAGAATCTCGACGGCATGCAAGACGAGATCGGGCAACTCGGCCTCGACGTGGAATGGCAGCGCAGTGGGATGCTCGCGGTGGCGACGGAACCACACCAGGTGGAATGGTTGGAGGAAGCCGCCGAATCGGGGGAGGGCAGGTTCCTCAGCCGCGGGGAGGTGCAGAGTCAGGTCCATTCGCCGACGTACCTGGCCGGGGTCTTCGACGCCGACACGTGCGCGATCGTGCACCCGGCCAGGCTGGTGTTCGAACTCGCCCGCGCATGCCGGGAGGCAGGCGTGCGGATCTACGAACACAGCAACGCCATCTCCCTGGACTCTGGTGGCGCCGCGCTGCGCGTCGACACCGGCGGCGCCATAGTGACGACGCGCCAGGCCGTGCTCGCGACCAACGTCTTCACCTCGCTGCTTCGGCGCAACCGGTTTCACACCGTGCCCGTCTACGATTACGTGCTGGCCACCGAACCGCTCACCGATGCGCAACTCGACCGAATCGGGTGGCAGGGCAG
>JAVRPF010000209.1:0-3141 GCA_032162385.1 Mycobacterium sp. | reverse complement strand
TTCTTGCGGCGACCACCGCGGGAGAGTTCCCGGACCCGCGCGGTCGCGGTCGTCGGAATGTCAAGGACCACCTCACCCAGCGCTAGCAGCCACAGCGCCAAATGGTGCCCGAGTCCATCGGCGTTCTCGATCGCCCAGGTCCGTTCGGGCCATGCTTTTGCCCAGACGATCAGGCGCTGGTATTCGGCGATGGACGCCTCGATGCGTAGAGACCCGACGTCGGAGTTGGTGGCCGGGTCCAGTGCGGTGGCGGTGTGGGTGGACTTGTGCGGATCGATGCCGATGACGATCATGATGTGCGGGTTCCCTTTCGCTGATGTGGGTGGGAATCCGCGGCGGACAATCCGACTTCAAGTACCTCTCACAGCAGCTTGCGGTCACGCCTCTCTTCAGTCACGCCGCGAACGCAGGCCGGAGGGGTGACACACCCCACTAGTGTCAACCCGAACTCCGGGTGACAGGACTTTTTCGAGTCATCCCTCCGGTCTGCTACGGCACGCTATGGGCTGCAATCCAACTCACCGTCCCGTGACACCCATATAAGTCGGACTTTTTCATGGCCACGGACAGCCCGGGCACCCGGGAACAACCATCTACGCATGGTGTTGGCGCCCCGGACCGCACATTCTCAATGGGGCGCTGGATCTGCTGAGCTTGCGGTTCGCCCAGCTTCACCGAGTGTTCTACCGGCACTTTTGAGAACGCGGGCCCGATGAGCGATGGCGTCGCAGATATCAACGACCTCGGCCATGGGTGAAGCGCGCGCCCGCCGTGCGACAAGAAGGGGATCGAACGCGTGCCGGGACAGAATCGGTTAACGCCAGGTATTACCCGGAGACCAACGGGCGGCTAGGCTGACTATTTTCATGTGTGAATGCGAGTTCTCCTGGTGACGCCGAAACGGTCACGGTTATCCGGCTGGGCATTCATGCTGGGTGGTACCTTCGCCGGCCGGGCTTCCGGTGCGGAGCCGGGCGAGGGAGCGATGCGCGCGCGCTGGCTGCGGGGATTGCTGCGCACGACGGCTCCGCCGATCTGGGTCGGGATTGTGGTGGCCGCGGTTGCCATTGCCGGCGAAACGTCTTTGGCCCTGCTCTTTCGGCACCAGAATCCAGGTGAGACATTCGAGACGCTATACCTGTTCGGCATCTTGGTGGTCTCTGCGGTATGGGGGTTGGGGCTGGCTCTGGCCACGTCGGTGGCCAGCGTCGCGGCACTGGCGTACTTCTGGCCTGGCGGGCATTTCGAACCGTTGGCGATCGACAACGGTGTGATAGTCGTCTTCTTCCTGATTGCCGCGTTGTTCATGAACTTTGTCGCCGGCCTGGCTCGCAAGCGCGCGATCGACGCCGAGGAAAGCCGCGACAAGCTCACCGTGCTGGCAAGCCAGCAGGAGGCGCTGCGGCGGGTGGCCACCCTGGTCGCGCGCGGAGTCGACCCGTCTGAGGTGTTCGCCGCGGTGACGAAGGAAGTCGGGCTGTTGCTAGGGGCGGAGATCGCGAGGCTGGTGCGCTACGAGGCCGATGGCACTGGCACCGTCGCCGCGGCCTGGAGGCGGACAGGCGATCCGGTGCCGGTCGGCAGCCGCATCCCGATTGGCGGCATCGTCGCCACACCGGTGCTCCGAAGCGGTAAGCCGGCGCGGATTACCGAGGACTCGCCGCCAGAGTTGCCGAAAGGCTTGTACTCGGCGGCGGGCACCCCGGTCCTGGTGGCGGGGACGCTGTGGGGGGCGATGACCGCGTTGTCGCCGCAGTATGCTCCGCTGCCCGAGGGCACCGAGGCCCGCATGGCCGAGTTCACTGACTTGGTGGGCACCGCCATCGCCAACGCCCAGGACCGGGCCGATCTCATGGCGTCGCGCGCACGCGTCGTCGCCGCCGCCGACGACGCCCGGCGCCGTCTGGAACGTGACCTGCACGACGGAGCCCAACAACGACTGGTCGCACTCGGGCTACACCTGCGCATGGCCGACGAGTCGATTCCGCCCGAACTGCACGAGCCCAAACAGCAGCTGTCCCAGATTACGTCCGAATTGACCGACGTTTCCAAAGACCTCCAGGAGCTCTCCCGCGGAATTCATCCGGCTGTCCTGTCGCAGGGCGGATTGACCCCGGCGCTGAGGACCCTGGCTCGCCGCTCAGCCGTGTCCGTCGCCCTGGACCTCGCTATCGAGCGACGCCTGCCCGACGCTGTCGAGGTTGCCGCCTACTACGTGGTCGCCGAATCACTAACCAACGCCGACAAGCACGCCGAAGCCTCCGAGGTCAACGTCGGTGCCAACACCGACGATGTGAACCTGCATTTGTCGATCCGTGACGACGGAATCGGCGGCGCCGACACGCGCAAAGGGTCCGGACTGATCGGACTGAAAGATCGCGTCGAGGCGATTGGCGGAGATCTCCAGATCGTGAGTAACCCTGGAAGTGGGACTTCGCTGGACGTCACCATCCCGCTCGAAGCCGGGCACCCGGGCCATTTCGGTGCGCGCGCAACGATCGCTTCGCCAAACGCGCCCCGAAGCGGTCGATGAACTGACGTGGTTTCTGTTGGCAATTCCCGGAGGCGCCGAGAGCGACAGACAACGGCAAATGCTCAAATGGTCCACCACCAGTGGCGGGATCCACGTCGTTGTAGTCGTCAGCCACCTCGCCGCCACGCGAAACTCCCCTCCTAGAGGATCTTCGCGCGCACATGTCCCACACGATGAGCCCGTGTGAGATTGTCCGGCGCATACCAGCTAGCAGGAATGTGGGCTGGTGAGTACCTGGATCAAACTGAGGTCGTGGTCTCGCCGGTTGAACCGCTGCGCTGTCTCATCGTCGACGACAGCCCAGATTTCCTTGCTGCCGCCACCAGATATCTTGAGCGGGATGGCTTCACGGTCGTTGGCGTGGCGTCGACGATCGCCGAGGCGCTGCGATCTGTGGAGGCCTTGTGCCCCGACGTCACGCTGGTCGACGTGTATCTCGGCCGCGAGAGCGGTTTCGATCTCGTCGAACAGCTTCACCGCGGTGGCTGGTGCTCCCGTTCAGGGGTGATACTGACCTCCACCCATAACCCGCAGGACTTCGCCGACCTCATCGAAACGAGCGCCGCGGTGGGGTTCCTGCCGAAGTTGGCGTTGTCCCCGAGTGCGAT
>JAVRPF010000208.1:0-4421 GCA_032162385.1 Mycobacterium sp. | reverse complement strand
CCGTTCGGCGACCGCTACGGCGAGAACCCCGAGGGCCTGACCCTGGAGAAGTTGAAGACACAGCCCGACGGGATCAACTACGGGCCGATGGTCCCGCAACTGCCGGGCATTCTGGGCACCGCCGACGGCAAGGTTCGGCTCGCCCCGCAGTACCTGCTCGACGACCTGCCCAGGCTGGCCGCGCGCCTCGACCGCGAGCCCGACGAATTGGTCCTGGTCAGTCGTCGTCACCTGCGGTCCAACAACTCCTGGCTGCACAACGTCGCGCCGCTGATGAAGGGCAGGGAGCGGTGCACGCTGTTGATGCACCGTGACGACGCCGACCGGCGCGGCGTGGCCAACGGTGACGTCGTCACCGTCACGTCGTCGGCAGGTCGACTCGACGTGCCGGTGGAGGTGACCGAGGCGATCAAACCGGGGGTGGTGTCGATGCCCCACGGCTGGGGTCACGGCAAGCCGGGCACCCGGATGGCGGTCGCCAACGACTCCCCTGGCGTCAACACAAACGTCCTGTCGCCGCCGGAGTTCCTCGACGAGCCGTCAGGAAACGGGGCGCTCAACGGCATCCCGGTGACGGTCGCCGCGACGGGAGCCTGATAAGGATTACGCGTGGGAAAGAACGAGCGCTCCAAGATCGTCATGAGCGACGACGAGATCGTCGAATTCATCGATCACAGCCGCACCGCGACCATGGCGACGGTGTCGCCCGGCGGTAGGCCGCACCTTGTCGCCATGTGGTACGCCGTCCTCGACGGCGAGGTCTGGTTCGAGACCAAGGCCAAGTCGCAGAAGGCCGTCAACCTGCGCCGCGACCCGACGATCACCGTGATGATCGAGGACGGTGACACCTACGACACGCTGCGCGGGGTGTCGATCGACGGCCAGGCCGAGATCGTCGACGACGACCCGGATCTGCTTCTGCGCGTAGGGATCAGCGTGTGGGAGCGCTACACCGGTCCCTACAGCGACGAGATGAAACCGTTCGTCGAGCAGATGATGAACAACCGGATCGCGGTGCGGGTAGTGCCCACTCGCTTGCGCAGCTGGGATCACCGCAAGCTCGGGATGCCCGACATGCCGGTGGCCGGGTCGACCGCGCAGTACCTGAGCTAGCCCATTGATCGGGGCGTGAAGCCGGGGTTGCCCAGCGCGGTGGCGGTGGCCGTGCCGATCGGTCCGCGGCGGTCGAACATCGCGGCCGCCCCGGTGGCGACGCCGCCGTGGCTGGAGTGGGTCAGCGCGGCCAGCCCGATGTCGGGTCCCTCGGGCAGCCTGCTTAGCGCCAACGTGTAGTCGGCGTTGATGAAGCAACGACCGTCGGTGCCGTAGTGGGTGAGCGAACTGGCCACGTCACCGGCCATCGCGGCGCGGGTGAACGCCGTCATCGGCTCACCGTCGATCAGCGGCTTGATGTCGCGCAGCCACACGAACTTCGGTCCGTCGTGCTGCCATTCGGTCAGGTCGAAGCTGCGGCCTGCGACATTGGGGTCCCTGCCATAGGCCCAGATCACCATCGGCACCGTGTCGAGCCGGACATCGGGCTCGGGCGGCACCGGCGGCATGGTTACCGGCGACGTCCAGACCGCGCCAGGCGGCTGCTCGCCCCTGCGCAGGAACAACGCGCTCGCCTTGGCCACCACCGTGTCGGACTGCGTCATCTCCGCCTCGACGAGCATTAGTCGCCTGCCCCGACGGACGATCGAGGTCGAGACCCGCACGGGCGCCATGGCGGCGGGTCGCAGCAGGTCGACGGTCAGCCGCGCTGGCTGCAGGTCGGGGTCTCCCGCGTCGACGACCACGGAGTGCTCGGTGACGTGGCCGAAGATGCCGCCGACGAAGTTTCCGCTGATCGACGATCCCCACGGCCCTCTCGCCATGGTTGTCGGGGCGAAGGCGGCGCCGTTGCGCAGGAAGTACGCCGGCGGCAATTGTGTCGTCATCGCAGATGACGATATCGGCGGACGTTACCCGAGCTCGAGGCGGTTGCCGAGCAACCACCTAGCGGCTGGAGGAAACCAGCACGGCGGATTCATCGGTGTGTTGCCCGAATTGCCGTTGCGCCGAAGCGACGCTTTCGGCCTGCGGGAGGTCTTCTGCGTGGCAGGCGCGAAGTGCGCGTCGCACTGCCGCGCTAGCGACCAGCTGCCAGCGGATGCGGTCGCAGCACAGGTCGATCCTTCTGAGGGCGGTGAGACCTGCGGCACCGAAGAACTCCACCCCGCTCAGGTCGAGGACGAGTGTCCCGGCAATGCCGAGGTGACGTTCAACGTAACCCGCCAAGTCGATGCCATTGCTCGCGTCAACCTCGCCGCGGACCGAAACGACGACCAGATTCGCAGTAGCCGTTGCGCTCGCTTCTGCCCGACCCCACCGCTCGACTTCCTCGACATGGATCGGATCCGGTCGGTAGAGGCGGCACGTACCGGTTGGCGCCATCATCATCTCCTCGGGATTGGGGGCGAGGGTGATTCTGTTGGGGTTGTCTTGCGCGCATGCGCGCATGATTCAGTCGCGTGAGTTCGACGTAAGGGGAAGATACAACGCAATTCGCAGCTCGTGCGGGTATTCGCACGGTGGAAAATTCTCTTACCGCGGCGTTAAAACGCGCGCGAGATTGCCCGCAGAATCGTTTACGCTGCTGAAGCGGGGTGCGCCGCGACGGATTCCGTTGCCGGTGCCTCACGCAGCAAATATGCGCCCACGGATAACGGGCTTGTCTCGCGCGCTGCCCCCGCAGACGCTCACGCGCGTGGCCGCAGCCTGCCGTTCGGAAGCCGGGGAGCGGGCAGCCGGGTCCCCGGATAACCGGACACCGTGCCGAAGCGCTCATCCTGGTCCTGCCACTGCTGCCGGCACCGGGCGATCTCGTCGTGGCTGCGCCCGACGAAGTTCCACCACATGATCAAATGCTCACCGAAGGGCGGCCCGCCGAGCAGCAGCACCCGGGCCGGCCGTTCGCCGCGGTTGGTCAGTGCGAGCCAATCGTGGCCCGGCGACTGGTACCAGAGGTCGGCGACCTCGAGCGTGGTCCCGCCCGCCTCGACGCTGCCCTGATCGAGCAGCACGCCGTGCTCGAACGAGGGGTCGACGTCGAACGTGACCGTCGCGCCGGGGCCAAGATCCACCTGGGCGCCCAGTAGAGGTGTGAAGGTGGCCACCGGCGAACGGGTGCCGACCAGTTCGCCGAGGAAGACGCGGACCCGGGCGTTATCCACGGCGAGCGGGGAGGGCACGTAGTGGGCGAAGTCGCGACCGGTGTCGCGGTCGGCATCGGGTAGGGCCACCCACAACTGCGCGCCGTGCAGAAACCGCGTCGCCGGCGTCGACCCCGCGACCGATACCTCCGAGTGGCAGATGCCTGCGCCTGCGGTCATCAGGTTCAGTTCGCCGGGGCGGACCATCGCGTGCACGCCTGCGGAGTCGCGGTGTTCCACCTCGCCGCTGAACAACCAGCTCACCGTCTGCAAACCGGTGTGCGGATGCGGCGGGACGTCCATGCCGGGGCCGGCGCTCAGGTCGTGCGGACCGTAGTGATCCACGAAGCACCACGCTCCGATCAACGACCGTTCGCACTGCGGGAGCGTCCGGCGCACCCGGATCGCCCGAGGTCCACCCAGCGGAACGTCGCGCGGATGCAGTACACCAGCGAATGGTGAAGCCGCGCAAGCGACTTCGTCAGGCGCCGGCTCGGTGTTGCTCATCCGTCCAGACTAATCCCGTCATCGCGGTATGGATCACTTCGAAGTCGTGTTCGTCGATGGCGAAGACCCCGAACCGGAAGCGGTAGCCCCAACGCGTCTTGTCCTCCACGAAGCCGAGATCGTCGAGCAGGGGACGGATGGGCGTCTCCGAACACGGCAGGAACTCGACGCGGCGCCGCCAGGGCTGGAACTCCGGGTCCATGTCGACCTGGTAGACCTCGTCGTCGGTGACCTGTCCGATCGCGGTGAATGCCTGCAGCGGTGCGCCATCCGGATACTCGGTCTTGGGCGAGTAGAAGACGATCCAGTCGCCCCGTGCCATCCTCCGCAACATCTGTGGCTTGCCGTGGTTGGCCTGTGTGAAACCGCCTGCCACGCCGCGTTGCACGTGGCCGCGGCTGACGGTGTTGATCCAGTACGTCATGTCGTCACGCTAGGACCGGCGTCCGACACGGATGCACATTCATCCACAGGCGGATTCAGGCCTGTGCACACACGCTGCCGGGAAATGAAGCGAGCCGTCGACGTGGTTGCGTCGACGGCTCGAGTGACGTTGCCGGCTGTGCGCCTCTCGGCAAGTGGTCGCACGCGGCGACTGTTCTGGGGTGGTACCCGGGGCATTGCGCGACACCGTCGACTCATCCTAACCGCAAGGAGTGCCCGGCTATTCCGTTTCCGCTCGCCGCGCTGCCGCCCCCTCGATCGGCAGCGAGGCGAGCG
>JAVRPF010000207.1:0-7631 GCA_032162385.1 Mycobacterium sp. | reverse complement strand
GCTCCACCTACGCGGTTATGAAGGGAAACGAGACGGACGGCCTTCCTAACCAACCGATCGCGGCGGGTACCCAAACAACTGGGAGGGTTTACTTCGACGTACGAGGGGGCACAGCACCCGACAGCGTCGTATACCGGGACGCCTTAGGTACCGATAAGGTTGTCTGGACGGGCTAACTCATTTCTTTCGGCTCAAGCCGCGCTAGCGACGCGGCCGGGCACGTCGGTGAAGATGAGGTCGGCCAGGTTGTTGTTGGTGCGGCGCAGCCGGCGGGCCAGCACCCGCAGCAGCTGCTCGGCGATTTCGGGGCGATCAGCGATCCATGTCCGTAGGGCGTCACGATCCATCGAGACCGCGTACTTCGGTGATGGTGGTGACGCTCGAGGTCCGCGGGCCTGGTCGAAGTCCGACAATTCGCCGAACATGTCGGACGGGTCCAAGATCGTGAGAAGAGTCTCCTGGCCGTTCGGCGACCGGTTGCCGATCTTGACCTTGCCGGAAATGATGATGTACAGCAGATCGCCGGGCTCACCCTGGGCGAACACCATGTGCCCGCGTGGGAAGACGGCGGGCTGCAGTTGGCTGGTCAGCGCGGACACCGCGTTGGGTTCGACTCACTGGAAGATTCCAGCCCTGCTGAGGATTTCGTCCACGGATGGCCCCACCAGCTGTCGAGTCAGATGACACGCTCCTTCAGTCGGGTGTCGACCGAGAAAACCTGCTCAAGCCTAATGACAGCGCGAGCGCGTCGCGTGTTGGACCGAGGTCGTAGAACCGCCGGGTGGCCCTGCTGCTAGAGGGCGAAGATCGATGCGATGGCCTTGGTTTCGTCGCTGACGGCGTAGGTGAGCGTGGTCACAGTCCGATCGATCAATTCGGGCCCGAACATGTCGGTGGAATCGGGCGGATGGACGTGGGCGATGATGTCCAGCTTGTCGCCGAGCGTGATCGGCGCCTCGTGCTCGATGGTCACCCGCAACGGTTCGCTGAGCAGCTCGGGGCTGGCGGACAGGTAGTCCTCGACAACGCTCCAGTAGACGCAGTTGTTCACGTGGTCGAACAAGTCGATGTCGGTGAACCGCACCGGAAACTCGCGCACCTGAGCGGCATTCTCGCGGTCGCCGGGCTTGAGATAGGCCTTCCACCGCAACCGGTGGACATCTGTGGTGCGCTGCAGCGCCTCCAGGAAGTCGTCGCTGATCCGCGACGGCATCAAGGTGTCGCGGTCGATGTTTATCCAGAATGCCTCGGATTCGATCAGGCCGCCCTTGCGGCCGTCGATGCGCACTCGCGTCTCACACCACCGGGTCGAGGTCGCTGAACACCACCGGCGCAGCCGCAGCATGTCCTGGAACTCGATCGGCCTGATCAGGTCAATCATGGTGCGGCGCACCACCCAGAGCGGATGCGATTCGTCAAAACCCAGATCGTGCACGTGGTCCTGGCCCACGTCCTGGATATGCCGGGCGGCGGCGTCGAGCCGCAGCCGGCCGTAGCGGTCGATATCGGCCACCCGTAGCGGCCACTCCCGCTCGAACACGTCGAGATGGCCGTCCAGGACGGGCATCAATACTTTGTCCAGCGACATCACAGTTCCCCCTTCCGAACCCCTCAGCGCGATCATGCCTGCACCGGGCGTCCGATGCCGAGGTGCCCGTCAGATGGCGCAGGGGCTTGAGCGCGGAGACCCACGCGCGCGGCCGGGGCGACGGCGACGGCGATGAGACCCGCTGCACTATCCGCCACCGCGGGCACCCAGAATGCGAGCGCTCACAGCCAGCAGCAAGCACGGTCCCAGCAGCACTGAGCGCCTCGTGGTCGGCGGCCACGAAACTGCCCACAACCGCACAAATAGCTCACAGAGGAAAGACACGTAGCCTTTCGACGAGGATGCCTCGGCGGCATCGATGTTCGGGTCTGAGGCAAGGGAGAGGCGCGCGTGACTGTATGCCTCGTCCACGGCAACCCCGAGACCGCTGCCGTGGCCGCGGCTACCTCGGCGAGACCCAACAGCTTGATCGAAACCGGGGGCATGTCGTTCGCCCAGTCACCCATGGTTTCGGCTACCCACTGGTGTGACATCACAAGTTTGACCGCGCCCGCGCCGGCGAATGCCACCGCCACGACGATCTGCAGGATCCACAGCAGTGTGTTCATTCAGGTATCTCCTTACTTCGGTGGCAGCAGCATCGACTGCCATGTCTGCGGTGACGCCCCGCAACCACGCCTTCGAGCATGGTCGCGATCAGCGTGCCCGCCAGTATCCGCGGGACGACCAGGGACTGAATCGGATTGATACCGAGAACCCTCATCGCGTCGAGCTCTTCACGGATGGTCCTGGCACCGAGGTCGGCGCAGATCGTGGTTGCGCCCGCGCCTGCGACCACCAGAACCGTCACGATCGGACCGATCTGGGTGATCGTCGTCAGAGATGCGCCAGTTCCCGAGTAGTCGGCGGCGCCGAACTCGATCAGCAGGATGTTGAAGCTGAAGACCGCGAGAACGGAGAAGGGAATGGCCAGCATCATCGTTGGCACCAGGGAGACCCGTGCGAGGAACCATGCCTGCACTACGAATTCGCGAACCGCGAAGGGCCGTTGAGGTACGAGCAGGAGGGTGTCGAGCGCCATCGCGAAGAACTCGCCGACGCCTCGCAGCGGCACCGCGACAGCAGATTTGGTGCTCACGTGCTGCTGACGCTGACTGCATGGCCGAGCCACCGGCGCAGCGCCGTCATCCAGCCTTCGCGGTCGGATGAGTCGCCCACCCATGCGATGTAGCCATCGGGCCGAACCAGAACGGCCTGGCCTGCCTCGGATCGCTCGGCCTCGACGAGGCCGGAAACGCATATCGGTGCCGCCCCTGGTTCACGGATGAGCACGAACCCCGCCGAGCGCTGAAGGTGTGTCAACTTCCCTTGGCGGAGCGGGATTTCGGTGGCGCGGGTGCCGACGAGTCGATCTTGCCCACGTTCATGGTGGTATCGCAGTGCGGTGCCTGCGAAACTGCCCGCCACGGCGTCACGCACCCGTGGCAGGCCAAGCAGCCGTGGCGCGAGCAGGTTGCGCAATCCGCGGGCGATTCGGGGACGCAGCGTGACGCCGCGCGCCATCAGACCAGATTGGACAAGCACTCGCTTGCCGATCGGATGTCGTTCATTGTGGTAGGTGTCGAGCACGTCGTCGGATGCGCCTGCGAGGACTGCGTCCAACTTCCATGCGAGGTTGGCGGCGTCCTGGATGCCGGTGTTCATGCCCTGCCCACCCATTGGGGAGTGCACGTGTGCCGCGTCGCCGGCCAGAAACACGCGGCCGTACCGATATTGGTCGACCTGGCGCTCGTCGCAGTGAAAACGCGATAACCAGCCAACCTCGCGCACCTCGAGATCATGTCCCATCGCCCGGGTCAGCACATCGATCACTTCGGCGGGGGCGACGGGTTCGGTGTCGGGCACCTGGTGGTGTCGATCCCACACCATCGTCCGGTACCACGCGCCGTCGTCGTCACTCTGCCCATATGGCGCCAGAAAGGCGAACCGCTCTCGGCTGCTGCCGAGCGTGAGCACGCTGTCGGTGGGGCCGTTGGCGAGCTTGACGTCGGCCAGCACGATCGACGACAAGATGGTCTTTCCAGGGAAGTCCGCGCCGACGAGATCTCGTACGGTGCTGTGCGCGCCGTCGGCGCCGATCACATAGTCCGCCCGCCACGTCGTGCGATGCTCCGGGTTCCCGTCATCCTTGGGTCGCGCAGTGACGGTGACGCCCTCGGAGTCCTGTTCGAGTGCCACGATTTCGACGCCGTGTCGAATGTCCGCGCCGTGAGCGGTGGCATAGCCGGCGAGGGCCCGGTCGACGTTGATCTGTGGTGTTATCGCGACGAACTGGAATTCCGAACGCAGGTGCGTCAGATCGATTCGCGCGCCGGCGAAGATGGAGACGCCGGCTGCGCGGTGCGACTGGGCGATGACGTCATCGGCCACACCGCGCGCGTCCAGAACCTCCAACGTTCGGGCCATCGTGGCGAAGGCCCGGCTCGACGGGTTCACATCGGGCCAGCGCTCAAGGACGACGACTGCGCGGCCGCAGCGGGCGAGGTCGCCTGCCGCGGTCAATCCGGTGGGTCCGGCACCGAGGACAAGCACGTCCACGCGCTGCGAGGTAGTCATGGTCAGCGCGCCGGGGTGGGGTCGGCCGGATTCGGGTACCAGCGGCGGATGTCGTCAGGCGTCGAGGTTGGCGAGTAGTTGAACACGAAACGGCACTCCGGGTTGGCGCTGTGCGCCGCGTTGATGATCGCCTCGAACAACAACGTGTTGTTCGCGACGAGGCGCACACCGGCACCGATGAGCACTGCGTCGTAGCGCTTGACGGCCAGCCACGCCCTGGCCTTCTCGGCCCCGGCCTCTCCCGAGTCGATGAGGCAGTTGTCGACCTCATACCCGGCCGCAAGCAGGCCGGCCACATTGTCGCTGTTCGCCTTGGCCAACTTTTCTCTGGTCAGGCCCGTGAACTGGGCGAAGTCGGGCGACTCGACATCGATGACGTCAGGGTGGAGTCCGATCTGGATGGCGGTGACGGTCATGACGCGCTCCTTCAGTTCAACGCTTGTTGAACTGACACTAAGGCCGTTATGCGGTGTTGTCAACAGTTGTTGAATACACTGGCGGCATGGCTTCGAGGACACGGGATCCGGCGGCGACGAAGGCCGCAATATTGGCTGCCGCGCGGATGCAGTTCGGACAGAACGGCTTCGAGCGGACAACTATCCGGTCGGTTGCGTCGGCGGCGGGAGTTGATCCGGCACTGGTGATGCACTACTTCGCCAACAAAGACAATCTCTTCGGCGAGGTATCGCGCCTCGACATTTCGCCTCCCGACCTTTCCGGAGTCGCGCCCGAGGACGTGGCCGAGGTCATGCTTCCGTTGTTCGTCGAGGTTTGGGGACCCGACGGCCCGTTCCTGCCGCTGCTGCGCGCCGCGTCGTCAAGCCAAACGGCGGCAGATGCCCTGCTCGACGTCTTCGCCCGTCAAGTTGCGCCTGCACTTGCCGAGGTGGCGATCGACAGGCCGGACGAGCGTGCCGCTCTGATCGGATCGCACCTGCTGGGCATCGCGGTTGGGCGTTACATCCTCGGTATCCCACCGCTTGTCGCGATGGATGACCAGACACTGGCGCGATGGCTCAAACCTGTTCTCACGCATTACCTTACCGATCCGGCACCAACTCCTTGAGCGCCGAACGGGCGGCCGGATCGCGGCTGCCGCGTTCAAGCTCCATCAACGCGCATTCCGCCGTGGCCGCGATCCACGGCCGCGCGGCTTCGCGCGGATACTGCGAACCGAGCGCCTCGAAGTCGGCGGCCACCACGTCGATGCTCATCAGGTTGCGACGGGTGACTTCCTCGGCGATCGGCAGATGACCGCGCGCCTCCAGCAGAAGCGCCTTGACCCCGCGGTCGCGCAGGCAGCCGTCCAGATACGTGGTGGCGGCCGCGTCTAGCCGGTCCTTGCCCGGTTGTGTGTCGCCGATGGTCAACTTCATCTTGTCGAACAGCACATTGTGGAACCGGCGGTGCAGCGCCACGAGGTAGGAAACCCGGCCGCTGCCCACAACTGATGGTGGTGCACTATGACTCCGACTTCGAAACCGCGGCAACGGTATTGGCATTCGAGCATCGTTGGGTGCTACCGCGCGGCACCCTCGGGTGATGGCTGGGCAATCATGGACGCCGCGCTCCCCGACATCGCGCCCATTTACCTCAGCGATTCGTCTGCTAGGTCGTACAGCTTGTTCTGGGCTGCAGCGGTACGGGTTTCGTTGCCGGCGGCAGTGACGTAGCGCTGGGAGGTGACCATCGATTCGAGGGCGAGGAGCTTCATCAGGGTGTAAACACTGACCTCGGAGTTGGCGAGTTCGGTGGCAAACGTATGGCGCAACCTGCAAAAACTATCCATTTGAATACTATCCATCTGGGTGGGTTCTGGGTCCTAGTGTATTGATTGCCCCGTCGACACCAGGGAGGCCCCCATGTCTGAGGAGCCCATACCGGACACCGTTCGCGCTTCGAAACCGGCGGCAACCGCAACGCTGCACCGGGGGCTTAGTGTCCGCGGAGTCATCGCGCTGGCCGTCAGCGACATCACTCCGATGGCGTCATTGCTCATCATCGCCCCCGTTGTGCTGGCAGCGGCTGGTACCGGCGCGATGTGGGCCTACCTGATCGGCTGTTTCCTCGCGATCAACGTCGCGCTGTGCATGGGCGAGCTCGGCTCGATGTATCCGGTGGCAGGGGGCCTGTACTCGATAGTGCATCGCGTACTCGGCCGTCCGACCGGCTTTCTCGCCCTTGTCGACTACATCGCGCAGGGCGTCTTTCTGCCGGCGAGCATCGCGCTGGGTGTGGGCACCTACCTGCACGCCCTGAACGACTCCATTCCGGTGAACATGTCCTCCGCGATCGCGATGGCAGTGGT
This sequence comes from Mycobacterium sp., assembly GCA_032162385.1. Classification (GTDB taxonomy): domain Bacteria; phylum Actinomycetota; class Actinomycetes; order Mycobacteriales; family Mycobacteriaceae; genus Mycobacterium. The sequence continues at coordinate 1,158 of JAVRPF010000207.1, read as the reverse complement.
GACGTTGCTTGCGGTGTTGCGCATCCACATCGGAGCAATCCTGGTGGGGATATTCCTCGCGATCGAGATCATCGTCATCGTGGTGGTCGCCGTCGCCGGCTTCACACACTGGAACCAGCCGTGGAGCATCCTGACTCACCCCGTTGCCTTCGACGGCTCAGCACTGTCTTCCGTCGGCATCGGCGCCGTCGTCGCGGCGATCGCCATCACGATGTTCTCCGTCAACGGCTACGACAGCGCCATCAACTTCTCCGAGGAGGCCCGCGGCGGCCCCGGCACCATCGGAAAAGCAGTCGTCATCGCCGCGCTCACCGGTATCGTCCTCGAACTCGTCCCGTTCTTCGGCGGACTCATGGGCGCCCAAGACCTGACCGAATACCTTTCCAGCGCAACACCTCTGACGGACCTGATCAACCATGTGTGGGGACCGACATTCCAGAACATCGTCATTATCGGCGCCCTGTTCGCGGTCCTCAACGCGATCTTGGCGATCACGCTGCAGTTCGCCCGGATTCTGTGGTCGAGTGCGCGGGACCGCGCGTGGCCGGACGTGGTCAACGGCGCGCTGGGCCGGGTGCACCCGAAGTTCCAGTCGCCGTGGGTGGCAACCCTGATCCTCGGCACGGTCGCGACGGTGCTCTGCTTCGCCTCAGACCTCGTCACCACGGTGACCTTCACCGCGGTGCTGATCATCGTGCTCTACGGCCTCATCGCGGTGGCAGCCCTGGTCAGCCGGGTCCGGGACAAGGACACCGAACGCCCGTCCCGCATGCCACTGTGGCCGGTGCCACCGGTGCTGGCGCTGATTGGTGTCATCATCGCACTGACTCAGCAGAAGTCACACGACATTTGGATCGTCGTCATCCTGTTCGCCGTCGCGGCCGTCTACTACTTCGGTTACCTGCACCGGGCCAAGCATGATCGATGGGTGCCGCACACGGTCCCCGAGGAGAGGGCATGACACCGCCCAGCGGCCGGGGGCGGGCCCGCGAGCTCGGATTCCCAGTTGGCGTCATGCGCACCGGCCCACTCAATGCCATCACCGACGACGACGGCGTCCGGGTCGGACACGCCACGGTGTGGCACGACGACTGCGCGCCTACCGCCTCCGCCATCAAGTCCTCGGCCGCTGTCAGATAGCCACCGCGTGACATCCGG
>JAVRPF010000206.1:0-12186 GCA_032162385.1 Mycobacterium sp. | reverse complement strand
AGGCGCGCCGCATGATCCGCGACAGCGGCAGGCACGTCGGCGAGGTCGTCGCGGCCGCGGTGAACCTGCTCAACCCCGCCGTCCTGGTCGTGGCAGGCGACCTGGCGGGTGCCTACGAGATCTTCGTTGCCGGACTGCGGGAGACGTTGTACGGCAACGCCACTGCCCAGGCGACCCGCACACTCGAGGTGGTGCCGGCCGCGCACGGAGACCGATCGGCGACCGTCGGCAGCGCCGTCATGGTGCTCGACCAGGTGCTCGGACCCCGCGCCGTCGACGCGCTGGTCGGCTGAGCAGTCACACCTTCGCGATGACATTCTCGGCGAACCGCTCGAGCTTGCGGATCTTGCTGTCCAGCGGCTGCGTGTCCGGCCCGACGATGTAGGGGATCCGGAAACCGACCATGACGTCGGTGACGCCCTTGTCCTCGAGGCGCTTGACACCGTCCGGCGTGTAGGCGTCGAGCGACATCACGTGGATCTCGAACGGGCCAGTCCGACCCTCTTCATCTCGAAACTTCTTGAGTCGGTTGATGAGTCGGTCGAGCGCCTCGGGATCACCGAGATCCCCGCCGCCGTGCATCCAGCCGTCGTTGCGCGCGGCACGCCGCAGCGCGACGTCGGCGTGTCCGCCGATGAGGATCGGCAGCGGTTTGGTCGGCGCCGGTGTCATCTTGATCTTGGGGATGTCATAGAAGTCGCCGTGGTACTCGAAGTAGTCGCCGGTGGTGAGGCCCTTGATGATGTCGATGCACTCGTCCATCCGCTTGCCGCGCTTGGCGAACGGCACACCCATGAGCTCGTAGTCCTCGGGCCAGGGACTGGTGCCGACGCCGAGGCCGAGCCGGTTGTCGAACAGGGCGGCCAGCGAGCCGGCCTGTTTGGCCACCAGCGCGGGCGGCCGGATCGGCAGCTTCAGCACGAAGATGTTGAAGTGCAGCCGCGTCGTCACCGCGGAGAGTGCCCCGATCAGCGCGAACGTCTCGATGAACGCCTTGCCGTCCAGGAACTCGCGGTTGCCGTCGTCGGTGTACGGGTACTTCGCGTCCGACTCGAACGGGTACGCGATGCTGTCGGCAATGGTCATCGCGTGATAGCCCGCGGCGTCCGCCGCCTTGGCCAGGGGGATGTAGTACGCCGGGTCGGTCATTGACTCCGCATAGGTGAACCGCATGAACTCGATACTAGAACACGTTCTAATTCTGCGACGTCGAGCCTGCGGCATGATGGGTCTGGTGCGCGCGCCATGGCTGACCCGGAATGTCCGCGTGCTCTCGGCGGTGTCGTTCCTGCAGGACACCGCCAGCGAACTGCTCTATCCGCTGCTGCCGATCTACCTGACGACGGTGCTTGGCGCGCCGCCCGCCGTGGTGGGCGCCATCGAGGGCGTGGCCGAAGGCGCTGCGTCACTGACCAAGCTGGCCTCCGGACCGCTCGGCGATCGCTTCGCCCGCAGGCCGCTCATCGCCACCGGCTACGGGATGGCCGCCCTTGGCAAGGTCATGGTGGCGGCATTCGCCGCCTGGCCGGGCGTGCTCGCAGGACGGATGGTCGACCGGCTCGGCAAGGGGTTGCGCGGCGCGCCGCGGGACGCCCTGCTCGTCTCCGACGTCGAGCCCGCCGCCCGCGGCCGCGTGTTCGGATTCCACCGGGCGATGGACACCTTCGGCGCGGTGGTGGGCCCACTGCTCGGCCTGGCCGGCTACGAGTTGCTCGATCACCAGATCGCGCCGCTGCTGTGGATCGCGGTGATCCCCGCGGTGCTCAGCGTCGCGCTGGTGTTCCTGGCCAGGGAGCCGCGCCGCGTCGTGGCTGCGGTCAGAGTCGGGATCTTCTCCCGGGTCCGCGACCTGCCTGGTGGGTACTGGCGGGTAACGGCGCTGCTGGTGGCGTTCGCCGTGGTCAACTTCCCCGACGCGCTGCTGCTGTTGCGGCTCAACGAGATCGGCTTCTCGGTCCCCGAGGTGATCCTGGCGTACGTCGGCTACAACGCGGTGTACGCGTTGTCGAGCTACCCGGCCGGCCTGCTCGCCGACCGGATACCGCGCCCCGCGGTCTTCGGCATCGGGCTGGTGTTCTTCGCGATCGGGTACGGCGGCCTCGGGCTGACCGATGACCCGCTCGCGGCGTGGCTGCTGGTCGGGGCGTACGGCTTGTTCACCGGCTGCACGGACGGCGTTGGCAAGGCGTGGATCTCGTCACTGGTGGGTTCGGACGTGCAGTCCAGCGCCCAAGGCGTCTTCCAAGGCGCAACGGGGTTCGCGGTGCTGGCGGCGGGCCTGTGGGCCGGGTTCGCCTGGGGCGAGGACGGAACGCTTCCGCTGCTCGTCGCCGGCGCCGTCGGGGCCGTGTTCGCGGTGGTGCTCTTGGCGATGGCCTTCCGCGACCGTCAGCCGAAGGGCGGGGTGCCCACGCCGCTCACCGCGTAGACGCCCTGCGGTGTGCGTTCGGTGATGCGCGCCTGCGCGGTCCGCCCGTTCACGCTGAGCGCCACTCTGGGCTGCTTGAGCACGTCGGTGGGAAGGTCCTCGAAAACCGTTCCCTGCCAGTGGTACTGGCCGTCGATCGGATCCAGGCGCCCGGCCAGCCGGACACGTGCGGCGCAATCGGTCTCGCCGATGCGCAGCACCGCGGGACCGTCGTACACCTCGTCGTCGGTTGCGCCGTCTGAAGGCGCGTCCGCCACGTCCACGACCGGACCGGCGAGGAAGTGGGTGCGCGTCCACATCCGACGCGCGATGGGACCCATCAACCCGACCTCGTCCAGGAACGCGGCCAACGGCGCGAACCCCAGGGCCTGTACGTCATGTCTGTGCGGGCTGCGCCTCGCCATGCGACGCGCCTTGCGGGCGGGCAGACCGGCACGGCGATACTGCACTCGGTTGCTGAACAGGTACCGGAAGAACAGGCCGCCGACGCCGTTGAGATTGGCCACCCAGAAGCGGCTGATCCACGGCATATCCGGTACCCGCCTGCGCACCCCGTCACGCGCGAACTGAATGTGCCGGGCCTCTTCGGTGACGTGAATCCGCATGAGCCGCTGCACCATCGGCTGCAACTCGGGATCGTCCATCATCTGGCGCTGCAACGAGTCGAAGATCTCCTCGCCGATCAGCGCGGCCACCCACAGCAACGATCCCTTGAACGTAAGGGGCAGCGCGTTGATCAGCATGCGCTGGTAGAGCCGTGGCCGGACCGGCTTGGCGCCCACCCGTTCGATGGCCCTGCCGAACATCACCATGTGCCTGGTCTCGTCGCCAAGCTCGGTCAGCGCGTAATGCGTCGCCCGGTCGGTGGGATCCTTGTGCATCAGGTCACGCAACAACGCCTGATTGAGGATGTTCTCGAACCAGATGCCCGCTGACAGCGTGTTGACCAGTTCCTGCCGGGACAGTTCGATCTGCTGCTCGCGCGTCATGCCGTCCCACAATGGCGTTCCGTACAGCGACACCACCTTGGGTGGCAGGAAGAACTTGTCGGGCTCCAGCGGCGCGTCCCAGTCGATGTCGACGATGGGGGCGTAGGACTTCTTGACCGACCCCTTCAGCAAACGCTCCGAGAACTCTTCGCCGGTAGGGGAGTTGGCTGTCTTGACCGAACCGGTCATCGTTGACGTCCCTTCGCTGACGTTATGCTCTAAAACGTAATTTCGCCGCGCGCAAGTTGTCAATACCCCGGGTATCGGATACTTGTTCTTGGGCGTTTCCGCAGGAAGAGATGGGTGACGTGACGCGACGGATCCATGTCATCGGAATCGGCGCGGGCGACCCCGACTACGTGACGGCCCAGGCGGTCGCGGCACTGAACGACACCCAGGTGTTCTTCGCCATGGACAAGGGTTCCCGCACGCGAGGAGGAAAAGAGGGCGAAGCCACGGACGACTTGGTGGCGCTCCGCCGCGAGGTGTGTGAGCGGTTCATCGGCGAACCCGACTACCGGTTCGTCGAGTTGCCGGACCCGCCAAGGGCCAGGAGTGGTGATTATCTGCAGGCGGTCGCCGAGTGGCACGCCGCCCGCGCCGACGTGTGGGCGCGCGCCCTGTGTGACGAGTTGCCCGACGACGGCATTGGCGCGTTCCTGGCGTGGGGCGACCCGTCGCTCTACGACAGCACGTTGCGCATCCTCGACCTGGTCGCCCGTCGCATCGACCTCGGCTACGACGTCATCCCTGGCATCACCGCGATCCAGGCGCTGACCGCACGACACCGAATCCCGCTCAACGACGTCGGCGAGTCCGTACTCATCACCACTGGGCGAAGGCTCCGCGCGGAGGGTCTGTCCGGCGCGGCGGTGGTGATGCTCGACGGCGACTGCGCGTTTCTCGGGTGCCCGCCGGAGACCAAGATCTGGTGGGGCGCCTACCTCGGCACGCCGAACGAGGTGCTGGTCGCCGGGACTGTCGGGGCGGTGGGCGAGCACATCGCCGCGGTCCGTGCCGAGGCGCGCGAGCGTCACGGCTGGATCATGGACACCTATTTGTTGCGACCGTGAGGCCTAGCGCCGGGGGTGAACTCGCCGACGTTGATGATCGCCTCGACCGCATCCAGCGGCGGAGCGGGAACCTCGAGTGCCGGACGGTCGGTCGCGCGTAGCCCGTCGAGCATCAGGTGCAGGTAGCGCTGCCACAACCGCGGCCCGATGCGGCGGGTCATCTCGTAGGCCGGCCCCATCATGACCAGAAGCGCGGCGACGTCCTGGGGTGTCGCGTCGGCGCGGACGACGCTAGCGCGGGCGGCCCGCTCGAACAGCTCGGTAACCGCCGCGATGATGTCCGGCCAGATCCTGGCCTGCACCTCCGCGTCACCCTGCCCGGTCAGCGTCTCGTAGAGCCCACGGTCTGCGGCCTGCCGCTCGGCGGTGTGCTCGAAGAAGTCGACGAGGGCCTCCCACGGGTCGGCGATCGTCAAGGCCCGTCGCGCATCGGCGACGATCTGCTCGGTGGCCTCGGTCAGCACCTCCGCCGCGACCGCCTGCTTGTTGGCAAAGTGCCGGTACGCCGTGCCCACCCCGACGCCGGCGTGCCGGGCGATGTCGTCCAGCGTGGCGCCGAAACCGTGTTCGGCGAACACTTCTCGGGCTGCTTCGACCAGCAGCGCACGGTTGCGGACGGAATCCTTCCTGACGGGGCGCGCTCGTTTGGTGACCACTGTTACACCACTCCGTGGGCGATGAGGCTGTTGGCGCAATCGATTACGGTCGGTGCGGAGGGACGGGCCCGCCAGCCCAACAGGCGTTCAGCCTTTTCGGTGGTGTGGCGGTTGCGACGACCGAGCGACACGGTGATGTCGCGCAGTGAGGGATCGAATACAGAGGTCAGGCGAACCAACCAGTCCGGCAGCTGCCGCGTCGACACCTTCGCCCCCGCCGGGCCTCGTAACGGAGATATAGTCTCCACTTAAGTAGATTAGCACAACCGGTGTTCACACCTCCGCTTATCGCCCATCGGCCATGGCAGGATCGCCGCATGGGGCAATTTCTCGTTCGCGCCGGGCTGACCGGGTTCGCGCTGTGGGTGGTCACCCTCGTCGTCTCGGGCATCGAGTTCGTCGGCGGCGACTCCACCCTGCAGAGGGTCGGGATCATCATCGTGGTCGCCGTGATCTTCGGTCTGGTCAACGCGATCATCAAGCCGATCGTGCAGTTCGTCTCGATACCGCTGTACATCCTCACCCTCGGCCTGATCCACATCGTCATCAACGCGCTGATGTTGTGGATCACCTCCTGGATCACCGAGAACACCACCCACTGGGGCCTGTACATCGACGACTTCTGGTGGACCGCGATCTGGGCCGCGATCGTGCTGTCGGTCGTCAGCTGGGTGTTGTCGCTGCTGGTGCGCGACGTCACCCGCGCGCGGAGTTTTTAGCCTCGCCATCCTCCCAGGTACGCGGCGTACCCTGACGCCGGTGCACCCCGAGATGAACCGCCGCACGTTCGTGGTTGGCGCGTCCATCACGGCAGGCGGCGCGGTCGTCGCCGGGTCGCTGTTGTCCGGCTGTGAGTCCGAAACCGCACCCGCACAAGGCGAAACCTCGGTCGTTCGGCTGCGCATCAACGGCGAGGACAAGGAGATCGCGGTCGACAACCGCACCTCTCTGCTGGACATGCTGCGCGAACGCGCCGGGCTCACCGGCACGAAGAAGGGCTGCGATCAGGGTGCGTGCGGCGCCTGCACGGTCCTGCTGGACGGCAGGCGGGTGAACTCCTGCCTGACCCTCGCGGTCATGCACGACGGCGCCGAGATCCGCACCATCGAAGGAGTCGCCGAGAACGGCAAGCTGCATCCGCTGCAACAGGCGTTCATCGACACCGACGCGTTCCAGTGCGGCTACTGCACCTCCGGTCAGATCATGTCGGGCCTGGGTTGCATCGCCGAACGACACGCCGGATCCGACGAGGAGATCCGGGAGTGGATGAGCGGCAACATCTGTCGCTGCGGTGCCTATACCAACATCGTCGCCGCCATCGCCGGGACTGCGAAGGAGATCTAACGCCGGTGTTCCCGTTCACCTTCTCCAAGGCGGCCGACGAGCGGTCGGCGCTGAGTGCGGGTCGCTCGGGCGCCCGCTACATCGCGGGCGGCACCACCCTCGTCGACCTCATGCGCGAGACCGTCGAGCGCCCCGGCGCGGTGGTCGACATCAATGCCCTGCCCTACCGGAAGGTCGATCTCGACGGTCGCGGGTTGCGGATCGGGTCGCTGGTACGGATGTCGGACCTGGCCGCCGACCCCCGGGTACGCCGCGAATTCCCAGTGATCGCCCAGGCATTGGAGCTCAGCGCGTCGGCTCAGCTGCGCAACATGGCCTCGATCGGCGGCAACCTGATGCAGCGCCCGCGGTGCCTTTACTTCCGCGACGTGTCCGCGAACTGCAACCGGCGCGCTCCGGGAACCGGATGCTCGGCGCTGCGCGGGCTGAACCGCACGCATGCCATCCTCGGCACCAGCGACCAGTGTGTGGCCACTCATCCCTCGGATCTGGCGGTAGCCCTGGTCGCGCTCGACGCCGTCGTCGTCGCCCGCGACTCGGGGGGTGATCGGCGGATTCCCGTCTCCCAGTTCTTCCGCCAGCCCGGGACCACCCCGGACCAGGAGCACGATCTGCGGCCCGGCGAACTGATCGTCGGCGTCGAGGTACCGACTGGGCCGGAGATGCGACGCTCGGGCTATCTGAAGGTCCGCGACCGGCAGTCCTACGAGTTCGCGCTGACGTCGGCGGCGGTGGCGCTGGACGTTGCAGGCGGAACCGTCCGTGCGGCACGGGTGGCCGTCGGCGGGGTGGCCACCGTGCCCTGGCGGCTGGACGCCGTCGAGCGGGCCGTGGTCGGAAGGCCGGTGGGCCCCGCGCTGTGGAAGTCGGCGTCGTCCCATGCCGCCGACGGTGCCAAGCCGTTGTCCGACAACGGTTTCAAGGTCGACTTGGTGCAACGCGTCGTCGAACGCCAACTCGCCACGGTCGCGGGTCTGCCGTGACGTACCCGCTGCGGGTCGCCAACCCGGCCGTCGGCGCATCGCTGGCGCGCGTCGACGGCCCGCTCAAGGTCACCGGCAAGGCGCGCTACGCCGCCGACAACCCGGTGCCCGACTTCGTGCACGCGGTCCTGGTGTGCAGCACCGTGGCGGCAGGCACCGTCGACCGCATCGACTCCAAGGTCGCCACCCGGCATCCCGGCGTGCTGCGCATCCTCACCGACTTCGGCGCCGTGAAGCTGCCCTTCGACACCCGCCGGGTCGCGTTCTTCGGCCAGCCCGTCGCCGTGGTGGTGGCCGAGACGCTGGAGGCCGCCACGCACGGCGCCGCGCTGGTCGAGGTGCGCTACAGGCCGGACGCCCAACTGGTGAACATCGATGCACCGCAGGCGGTTCGGCATCCCGGCCGCAACCCGGACTACTCCCGCGGCGACCCGGACACCGCATTGCGCGCCGCCGCCGTCGTCAGCGACGCCCGCTACCGCATCGCGCGCAACAACCACAACGCGATGGAGCTGCCCTCGACCGTCGCGCGCTGGGACGGCGACAAGCTGACGGTGTGGGACAAGGTGCAGTCCATCGTCGGCGCCCAGGAGGCACACGCGGCGGCGCACGGCGTGCCGACCGACAACGTGCGGGTGATCTCGCCGTTCGTCGGCGGGGCGTTCGGCAGCGCGGGCCAGACCTGGCCCCACCAACTGCTGGCATCGTTCGCCGCACGGCAGATGCGCCGTCCGGTCAAGCTGGTGCTGACCCGCAAGCAGAACTACAGCGGCATCGGCTACCGGCCCACCAGCAGGCAGCGGCTGGCCATCGGCGCCGACCGGTCGGGCCGCATCTCCGTGATCGTGCACGACGGGCACACCGAGACGGCGCGGTACGCCACCTACGAGGACGGCCTCACCGCATCGCCGAAGTTCATGTATGTCAGCCCGAACATGCGCTCCACCTATCGGGTGGTACCTCTTGACGTGAATCTGCCGACCTTCATGCGCGGCCCCGGCGCCGTCACGGGGACGTTCGCGCTCGAGTCGGCGATGGACGATCTGGCGCACCAACTCGAAATGGATCCGATCGAACTGCGGTTGCGCAACGAACCCGACCGCGACCAGACCGACGGCCTGCCGTTCTCGACGCGACGGCTCACCGAGTGCCTTCGACAGGGGGCAGCGACGTTCGGCTGGTCGCGGCGCAAGCCGGTGCCGCGGTCGGTGCGCGACGGTGATCGACTCGTCGGCATCGGCATGGCCGCTGCCGGCTATCACACCTCACGCAGCGCCTCGGACGCGCTGGCCCGGCTGAACGCCGACGGCACCGTCGACGTGCAGTCCGCCACCAGCGACATGGGTCCTGGCACGTACACGTCGATGACGCAGGTCGCCGCCGACGCACTCGGCCTACCGATGGAGCGCATCCGGTTCGCCCTCGGCGACAGCCAGTACCCGAACGCGCCGTCACACTCCGGGTCGCGCACCATGGCCAGTGTCGGGTCCGCGGTCTTCACCGCCGGGAACATGTTGCGCGACAGACTGATCCGCACTGCCGTCACCGATCCCGGATCGCCGCTGAATGCGGTGGCACCTCGGGACGTGTCGGTGGTCGACGGGCGGATGTCCGTCGTAGGTGATTCAGGCCGCGGTGAGACCTATCAGGATCTGTTGCGCAGGCGCGGCTGGCCCAGTCTCGACTCCCGTCAGACCTGGTCGCCGGACGATGCCGACACGCGGTTCTCCATGTACGCCTACGGCGCCGTGTTCGCCGAGGTGGCCGTCGACGAGGCGCTTGGCTTCGTCCGGATCCGGCGCGTCTACGCGTGCTACGACGCGGGCCGCGTGGTGAACCCGAAACTGGCGCACAGTCAGGCGATCGGCGGGATGGTCGGCGGAATCGGGATGGCGCTGCTGGAGAGCACCGACCTGGATGACCGTGACGGCCGGATCGTCAACGCCAACATGTCCGACTACCTCGTGCCGGTCAACGCCGACGTGCCCGCACTGGACGCGGCCTTCCTGGCCGCCGAGGACACTGTCGCCGACCCGATCGGGGTGAAGGGCCTTGGCGAGATCGTGATCGTCGGCGTTCCCGCCGCGATCGCCAATGCGGTGTTCAACGCGACCGGCAAACGCGTGACCGACCTGCCGATCCGTCTGGAGAATCTGCTTTAGCCTGGAAGGCGTGCCCGAACTGCCCGAGGTCGAAGCCCTGGCCGACCACCTCCGCCGTCATGCCGTCGGTCTGACTGTCGGGCGCGTCGACGTCGCGGCGCTGTCGGTGCTCAAGACCTTCGACCCACCGATCTCGGCGCTGCAGGGCCAGGGCGTCACGGGCGCGAATCGATGGGCCAAGTACCTCGGCCTGCAGTGCGGGGACCTGCACCTGATCACCCACCTTTCGCGGGCCGGTTGGTTGCGCTGGTCCGACCAGTTGTCGCCGGCGCCATTGCGGCCGGGAGGCAAGAGTCCGATCGCATTGCGCGTGCACCTCGGCAAGCCAGGGGCGGCGCCCGGTTTCGACCTCACCGAGGCCGGCACCCAGAAGCGGCTGGCGGTATGGCTGGTCGACGATCCGATGAAGGTTCCGCAGATCGCCGCCCTCGGCCCGGATGCCCTGGCGCTCGGCCCCGAGGAACTGGCGGGCGCGCTCAAGGGCAACAGTGCCCGGATCAAGAACGTGATCACCGACCAGAAGGTGATCGCCGGGATCGGCAACGCCTACAGCGACGAGATCCTGCACGTCGCCAAGCTCTCGCCGTTCGCCACCGCGGGCAAGCTCACCGACGCCCAACTCGCCGCCCTGCACGACGCGATGATCTCGGTGCTCACCGATGCGGTGTCGCGTTCGGTGGGGCAGGGGGCCGCCACCCTCAAGGGCGAGAAGCGGTCGGGTCTGCGGGTGCATGCCCGCACCGGGCTGCCATGTCCGGTGTGCGGCGACACCGTGCGCGAGGTGTCGTTCGCCGACAAGTCGTTTCAGTACTGCCCGACGTGCCAGACGGGCGGCAAGGTGCTGGCCGATCGGCGGATGTCCAAGTTGCTCAAGTGATCACGGCGAGCAGTACGAGTGCGTCGCGAACCTCAGCGCCTGTTGGTACAGCCCATCGAGTTGGCGTGTGGCGACCACCGCCGTTCGGGCGTCCTCGAGCACGGTTTCGCAGCCAGGTCCGCGCAGCGAATCCCAGTGCAGCGCCATCTCGGTCACCATCTGGTGGTTGAAATCGTCGATGGCGGCACGCGACGCCGAAAGGTCGGGAGCGGTCGTTGGTGCGGCGGCGGGGTCGAGTTTCCACTGGCCGAACCGGGAGTACTCGATGCCCTCCGTGGCGTGTACCTGATCGGTGAACATCGTCCGGACGGGTTGTGGGTCGATCCCTTGGTTCTTCGCGTCGGCACCGACCGAGTCCACTACCTGTCTAGACCGAGGCGGATCGTCGATCGGACCGCCCTTGACCCATTTGAACGCGGCGACTGGGTCCGCCGTCTGCAATCGCTGAGCGGCGGTGTCCACCAAGCGGTACAAGGGACTTGGCGGGTCCGCGCGGGCGGTGGGTGCGACGCCGAGCAGAGCGGTCAAGACGGTTCCGACGAGGAGCTGCGCGGTATGCCTCACGGTGATACATCATCCTCCACCTGGTTAGGCTGTCCTCCGTGACTCGGCAGAAGATCCTCATCACCGGCGCCAGCTCGGGCCTTGGCGCGGGCATGGCCCGCCAGTTCGCGGCCAAGGGACGTGACCTCGCGCTGTGTGCGCGCCGCACCGACAACCTCGAGGAGCTGAAGGCCGAACTGACCGCCCGGCATCCGGGGATCGCCGTGGCCGTCGCCGCGCTCGACGTCAACGACCACGAGCAGGTGCCGAAGGTGTTCGGCGAGATGAGCGACGAACTCGGTGGCATCGACTGCGTCATCGTCAACGCCGGAATCGGCAAGGGCTACCCGCTGGGCGGTGGCAAGCCGTGGGCGAACAAGGCCACCATCGAGACCAACCTGGTGGCCGCCCTGGTGCAGATCGAGACGGCGCTGGACATGTTCAAGAAGGCGGGCGAGGGGCACCTCGTGCTGGTGTCGTCGGTGCTCGGCAACAAGGGCGTGCCCGGCGTCAAGGCTGCCTACGCCGCGAGCAAGGCGGGGATGACGTCGCTCGGCGAGTCGCTGCGCGCCGAATACCCGTCCGGGCCGATCAAGATCACGGTGCTCGAGCCCGGTTACATCGAGTCCGAGATGACGGCGAAGTCGGCCACGACGCTGCTCATGGTCGACAACGAGACCGGCGTCAAGGCCATGGTCGACGCCATCGAGAAGGAGAAGGGCCGCGCCGTCGTGCCGGCCTGGCCGTGGTGGCCGCTGGTGGAGCTGATGAAGGTGCTGCCGCCGCGCTTCACCAAGCGCTTCGCTTGACCCCACCCCGTGTAGCTCGACTGTGCGGATTTATACGGTCCGATCGGGGCGGATTCATACAGCCAACTGAGCGAAACTGCATGCACCCCAACGCTTCCGTGAACTACCGGACTGTTCCCGTGGGCGGTATGCGGCAGCGCGGCGTCATCCCGAAGGTCGGCGCTGCCGCACGAATCAAGCCGTGACTGCGGTGTTGGCGCCGCTTCCGTGTCAGGTTTTCAGGAAGGCCAGCAGGTCGGCGTTGATTGTGTCGGCTTGGGTGGTAGGCATGCCGTGCGGGAAACCCTCGTAGGTCTTCAGCGTCGCATTTTTCAGAAGTTTC
>JAVRPF010000205.1:0-2906 GCA_032162385.1 Mycobacterium sp. | reverse complement strand
CTCGAGACGGTGGTCGATGCGTCTGCCACCCGGTGGGCGGTGACCGTGGCGGCGCTGCTGTTCGCGGTCTGGGTGGCCGGCGCCGCCGTCTTCGGTCCGCAGGACGGTCAGAACCCACTGCTCGGCGTCTTCTACGTGCTGCTCTGGGTGGACCTGGTGGCGCTGTCGCTTGCGGTCGGGCCGGTGTGGCGCGCGCTGTCGCCGGTGCGCACGCTGTACCGCCTGACGCCGCTGTCGCGTCGGGCCGCCCCGAGTGCGTACCCGCGACGCTGGGGCTACTGGCCCGCCGTGCTGGGGCTGTTCGCGTTCGTGTGGCTGGAGCTCGGCAGCTCGGACCCGGGATCGCTTGCAGCCGTGAAGGTCTGGCTGCTGCTGTACCTGGCGGTGACGCTCGCCGGCACGCTGGTCTTCGGCGATCGCTGGTGCGCGCGGGCAGATCCGTTCGAGGTGTACGGCGTGGTCGCGTCGCGGCTGTCACCGCTGCGCCGCAATCCGGACGGCCGGATCGCGATCGGCAATCCCTTCGATCACCTGCCGTCGATGCCGGTCCGGCCCGGGACCGTCGCGGTGCTGGCCGTGTTGCTGGGATCGACTGCGTTCGACAGCTTCTCGGCGATGCCGCAGTGGCGCAACTTCGTCGACGCCCACGCCGATGCCATGCCGTTGGGCGCCGTCGCGATCCGCACCGCGGGCCTTTTGGTGTTCGCCGTGGTAGTCGGCACCACGTTCTGCCTGGGGGTGCGCACCACCGGCGGCGTGGACCGCAAGACGCGGCGCGAACTGCCCGGCTTGATGGCGCACTCGCTGATCCCGATCGTGATCGGTTAAGTGTTCGCGCACTATCTGACCTATCTCGTCGAACGCGGCCAGCAGACCGTGATCCAGTTGGCCGATCCACTCGGCCGCGGCTGGAATCCGTTGGGGCTGGGCGACGCCGACGTGAGCTACGCCCTTTCGACACATCCGACGGTGCTGGCCACGCTCAAGGTGTGCTTCGTACTGGCCGGGCACATCGCGGGCGTGACCGCCGCGCACGACCGCGCGCTGTGGCTGCTGCCGAAGTGCCACCAGGTGACCGGCCAGCTGGCGATGATGCTGGTGATGGTCGGCTACACGTTCACCGGGCTCTACCTGCTCTTCGGTGGCTAGTCTTCCTCGTCGTCGAGGAGTTCGTCGTCATGGTGGATGCGGCTGGTTTGGGGTGGGTCGCTGCCGACGGACCAGGCCAGTCGTCCATCGGAGGTGATGGTGGTGCTGGCGTGGCCGTCGGTGGCGAGTTTGTGGTCGGGGGCGCAGCCGAAGAACAGTGCGTCGGCGTCAGTGCGTCCATCGGGTGTCCAGTCCGGGGCGTGGTGCGTGCCCAACGACCCGGACTCGATGCCCGCTCGCAAACCCCAGGACACCGCCGTGCTCCCCGTCATTGCTTGCGTCGCAAGCAATTCAGCCGTGTCGCCCTGTAGCGACACGGCTGAACTTCTGCATGAGGACCGTCATCCCGCCTCGGCGCTTTTGCGGACTGAAGCGGTCGGTCACGCCCCCAGTTGGCCCACCCGCATCTTGGAGTCAGCGTGGGCTTAGACGGTGAGTACGAGGCGGCCGGCGACGTCGTGGGCTTGGAGGCGTTGGTGGGCTTCGGCGGCTTTGATGAGCGGCATTTCCTCGATGTTCAGCCTGAGTTGCCCGGCGGCGAGCAGGGGCAGGACCTGTTCGGCGGCTGGCTGCGCGCTGCCGGGATGCGTCTGCAGGTAGAAGCCGATGGAGAATCCGAGCATGGCGGCGTTCTTCTGCCACAGTTCGTCACCGGTCACGGGGGTGTCTGGGGTTTGGGCGGCGTGGCCGAGCAGCAGGATCCGGCCCAGCGGTGCCAGGACGTCGAGGCTGGCAGTGCGGACGTCGCCGCCGACGGCGTCGGCTACCACGTCGACGGGCTGCCCGGCCAGTGCCTCGACAAACCTGTCGCTGGTCAACACCTTGTCGTAGCCCAGATGGTCGGTGTCGGCGATCCGGCTGGTCGAGGACACAGTGCCGATGATCCGCGACGCGCCGAGTGAGCGGGCGACCGCGGGGAAGGTGGAGGCCAGTCCGCCAGCGGCGCCGTGGACCAGGACACTCTCCCCGGGTTGCAGATGAGCCACTCGGGTCAGCGCCAGGTAGGCCGTGACGGCGTAGGGCAGTGCGGCCACCGCCTGGCCCGGATCGACGCCGGAGTTGCCCAGCGGGATGACCGTCGACGCTTGGGCGAGGGTCACGCTGGCATAGCCCCCCAGCGTGATCTGGGACATCGAGACGACCGGGTCTCCGACACGAAATCCCTCAACGCCGTCGCCGAGCGCGCGCACGGTGCCGGCGACTTCGCCGCCTGGTACGAACGGGGGCTGCGGGAGGCCGGGGTTGTCCGCCATGTCGCCGCGGCGCAGGAGGACGTCGATGAGGCCGACGGCGGCGTGGGTGGTGTTGATGGCAATCTGTCCCGGACCGGGGGTCGGGTCGACTAATTCGGCTTCGGTGAGAACCTCGGGTCCGCCGAAAGCGCTGACGATCACTGCGTGCATGAACTTCCCTTCTGATGTGTGGTGTAGCGGGAGTCGCTGATTCGAAGCTAACGCAAGGCCGTTGCGTTGTCAACGCAACAGCCTTGCGTTGCATTAGGATGGGGTCATGTCAAAGCAAGGCACGTTTCAGCGCGCCTACTCCCCGCAGCACAAAGAGCAGCGCGCGACCGACCTCGTGAAGGCAGCACGCACGCTCGCCGCGAGAGATGGAGTGCGGGGAGTGACACTGACCGCGATCGCGACCCAAGCTGGCGTACACGTCTCAGCAGTACGGCGCTACTTCGATTCGTGGGAGGAAATCCTGCTCGGCCTCGCCGAAGAGGGGTACGCCGAGTGGACGCACGCACTGATTGA
>JAVRPF010000204.1:0-8150 GCA_032162385.1 Mycobacterium sp. | reverse complement strand
CGACGTCCCTCAAGCTGGGGCTCCTTCCCGTGCCGCTGTTTCGCATTGCTAATCATGTCGTCTATCGATCCGGGGCGAGAGGTGAGGTCCGTCCAATCGCCGGAGGGAGGCCGGTTCGTGCGATCTGGACCCTCGCATGAGCCGTGCGTCCGCGAAAATATGTGAATTCGGCCGAAATGCAGGAGGTTTCGACCAGGGAGTAGGCCAGGCTCGGTACGAAACGTCACGGTGACGACGAATCAAGTCCTCTAAACCGGCTGTCGGACTGCAGCGTTCGACATAAGGACGGTCGTCGGTGGGGGAACGAGAAGGCAAACGTCAGCCCGGCGCTGCGCTGAAGGACGGTGCCATGAGTTAGTCATGACTACGACCCATTCAGCGTGGGCCCGCAGACGTCTAGGTAGGCGAGGTGATCAGCTGGAGCAGAGGCCCGCGGCCTTCGCTTCGCCGACGATTTGGCTCGACGGGCTCGCCGAGGTGCGCTGCGAACCCGTCGGTGGGTTTCAGCGTTTCTCGGTGCGCCGACCCGATCTCGGCGACCGCGAAGGCGATCGCGACGAGTAACGCCGCAAAACAGCGCTGGGAGGCCGGGCGGAGCGAGTCGAACAGCCACCGCCGTTCCGGTGCTGCACACCGTGCCGGCCAGGGTCTGGTCGACGCAGAAGGCATTCCTCGTTGGTGAGCGCAGAGCGGGATACGGGCGGCTACTCGCCGAATTGCCGGAGGATCCTGGCTGATCTAGACGCTGCGACCGCAGGCGCAGGACTGACCCGACGATCAGCGCAATGTGCGCATGCGTCGCGACGAGCGTGGGTGACAATATGCACGACCCGAGATGCACGACCCGAGTTCGCATCGTCGAGTCGGAGGTGCGCATTCTGCGCGACGACGGCATCGTCACAGCGGGGGAGTCGATGCAGCACGCGACCATGCGGGTCTCGGCCGAGGTCGCTTGTGGGCGGGCACCCGCGGGCGGTGCCCGACGAGGACCGCAGGAACCGTCCGAGTTGGGCTCGTCGTTCAATGACCAGTCGCGCTGGCGGCACTACACCGGCAGGCTCGACGTCGCCGGCCTGCGGGTGTAGGCCAGCGCATCACAGCCCGCCGTCGGCCTTGGCCAGTGGCGCGACCTTGCGGCCCAGGTAGCTGCACTCCGGCTCGTAGAGCAGTGCCGCGACGTCGGCGGCTGTCATTGTCTTGATGATCTGATCGACCTGTCCGGTCAGCGGAAGCACCAGCCCACCATCCTGGGCCAGCTCCAGCGCGAAATCCATGTCCTTCTCCTGCCAGGTGAACCGGGTCGAATCCCAACGACGCAGGGTGCCGTTGTCACCGGGACACTTGAGCAGCACTTCGCGCATCCGCTGGGCGTCGACTCCGTAGCGCTTTGCAATGGCTAGCGCCTCGAAGTTCGCGACGCTGTGGATCCAGTGCAACAGGTTGTTGCATGTCTTGGCGATCTGACCTGCGCCAAGGGGCCCGACGTGCTCGACGCCGCGGCTGTAGCTCATCAGCACAGGCCGCGCACGCTTCACATCGGCCGCGTCGCCACCACACAGCGAGAGCAGGTTGCCTTCCCGTGCGCCGAGCGCACCGAACACCACAGGCGCATCGATCAGCCGCATCTCCTTCGGCTTGAGGATGCTTGCCAGACGCTGCATGAAGTCCAGGCTGTGCGTGCCCGCCACGACGAGCAGCTGCCCCGACTTGCCGTGAGCGACCAGTTCCTCGGCGACAGCCTCCATCTGGTCGTCGGTCCGAAGGCAGGCCACGAAAATGTCGGCCCTGTTGGGCATTTCGGCCAGGCTCGATGCCGTCGTGGCTCCGCCAGCTGCTGCGGCCGACAGACGCTCCGGGTCGATGTCGTAAGCGAGCACCTCGAATCCGTTGGCCACCATGTGGCCGGACATCGGCAGTCCCATATCTCCCACACCGATCATCCCGATCATGCAATTTCCTTCCTGTAGTGCGTATTGCTTGTTATTTGGATGCTCCCTGTACCAGGCGGGTATAGCGGTCGTTCCATTGCTTGGCCTGATCGAGGTAAGCGGAGACGTCGACGCTGACGGTCTCCACGCCGGCGAGGGGGTCGTGGTCGGTCACCACTGACCCCAGTTGATGGCTATCGGCGATGATCTGTTGACCTTGAGGCGAGAGCAGGAAATCCATGAAGAGCACCGCGGCCGCCGGATGGGCAGCGTTCGCGACAAGCCCGGCACCGTTGGGGCGCAACACCACCGGCTGCACAGGGGTGCCGGACTGCGGCCGCCACGTAATCGGTGCGCCGTCGTCGGCGGCGGTATCTACGTTGTGCGAGTATGCCGATGCCGCGACGTCGTACTGCCCCGCGCCGAGCAGTTGCACCTGGGTGGTGTGGCCGTTGACTACCTTTGCGTTCGACGCCAGCGCGGCGAACAGCTTATCGACGTCGGCCTGTGTCCTGCCCTTGTCCAGGAAATACTTCGTCATGGCGGCATACCAGTCCGAGTCGGCGACCTCCAGGCTGACCCTGCCCTTCCACATGGGATCCGCGAGCGCCTCGATCGAGGCCGGCTGCTGTCCTTGCTGCACCTTGTCGGTATTCCACGCGACGACGAACATGTTGAATCGCGTTGCTGTCCAATCGTCGAGCTGACCCTCGGGACGGACCGTGTTTCGCAGTGCGCTGCGGTAGGGATACAGTGCGCTCGCCCGGCTGAGCACGGTTAGCTCGGTCCCGTTGGTCTCCACGATGTCGGCGCCCTGATGGTTGGCCTTCGTCTCCTGGGTCACTCGCTGGAGAATCGACTCGGAGGTGGCCTGGTACACCTTCACCGGGATGCCGTACTTCGCAGTAAAGGCGTCGACGAAACTCTGCAGCGAGACGTTAGAGGTGTACAGGGACAGCTCGCCCTCGCCCTTGGCCTCCTTCACCAGGGTGTCGTCACGTTCGGTGCCGGCGAGCGAGTTCAGCCGGTCGTAGACCTGGGTGGCTTGATGGTTCTCTTGTGGATTGCCGCCCGTCGCGGTGGGACTGCCGCCGCAAGCAACTAGCAGCGACGCCACGGTCAGGATGCTCAGAACTAGCCGCTTCATCGATGGACTCCCGCCTCTTCGAATGACCGTCACGGACGGTTGCGTAGGTCATACGGTAATACCAATATGATTCGTATCACGCTGCGACGTCGTATACAACCCTCGTTGACATTGGTCTAACCAACTAATAGTTTGGCATCAAGGTGCCGCAGATCACAGGGCCGATCGTCTGCCACGAGGCGCCGCTAGCAAGAGGAGATTTCCGAAATGTCCGCTCGCAAAACAGCAATCGTCACCGGCGCCGGACGCAACATCGGCCGCGACATAGCGCTGACCCTGTCGCACCAGGGCATTGCGGTGGCGGTTGTCGATCGAGACGGCGGGAGCGCCGATGCCGTCGCCAAGGAGATCATCGATGACGGCGGTTCGGCGTTGGCACTCACGTGCGACGTCACCGACGAGCACGAGGTCCAAGAAATGGTGGCCCGTACCGTCGGTGAACTCGGTGGCGTGCACTATCTGGTCAACAATGTCGCAGCCACCGACCGGGGCGCCACAGTTCTGGACTTGTCACTGTCGGAGTGGAACCGGATCTTCGAGATCTGCGTGACCAGCACCTTCCTGTGCACCAAGTGGGCGGCGCAGCAGATGGTGGAACAGGGCACAGGCGGGGCCGTGGTGAACATCGGGTCGACCTCGGGTTATTACGGACGTGCCAACGCGCTGGCCTACCCGATGGCAAAGAGCGCACTGTTCGGATTGACCAAGTCGATGGCCATTCAACTTGGCCCGCATGGCATCCGAGTCAATCTTGTGGCGCCGAACCGGGCCGGTTCACCGGTCGGGCAGAGTGAAGTCAACCCAGCTCGCAAAACCCCGAATCTCGTCGGCAGGGCTGCCGAACCTGCGGACATCGCCGGTGTGGTGCGCTTCCTGCTGTCATCGGAAGCCGGTTTCGTCACCGGCGCGGACCTGCTGGTCGACGGCGGCGCCTTGCTGGTCGGCACCGGGAACTGAGCCGGGCCGATGACGGACACCTTCTACCGCGTCGCGACCGACACCGGCGGCACCTTCACCGATTTCGTCGTGTTCGACGAACACAACAACGACTACTCAATCATGAAGGTCCCGTCGACACCCGATGATCCCTCGCGCGCCGTAATCAGGGGCTTGGAGACGTTGCGCACCCGGGGAATTCGGCCAGAACGCATCCGTGTGTTCATGCACGGCACGACCGTGGGCACCAACGCGTTGCTCGAAGAGCGCGGTGCCCGCACCGGCCTGGCCGTGACCGCGGGCTTTCGCGGCATCTACGAGGCGATGGAACAGAGCAGGCCGTTCGGCCCCGCGGTGTTCGACCTCGGGTACAGCAAGCCGACGATGCTGGCAGCGCAGTCGCGCACTGTCGAGGTGGCCGAGCGGGTGACTTTCACCGGCGACGTGCGATGTCCGCTGGACGACGAGTCGATCCGGCAGGCGATCACGGCGCTTGAGGTTGCCGATGTGCAGGCGGTCGCAATCTGCTTCCTGTTCTCGTTCATGAATCCGGATCACGAACACAGGCTGGCCGATGCGTTGCGGCAGGCGCATCCGGACTGGTTCGTAACGACGTCAAGCGAATTGCTTCCAAAACTACGCGAGTACTACAGGTTGAGTACCACGGTGATCAACGCGTACGTGTCGCCGGTGCTGGCCAAATATGTCGCCCGCCTGTCGGAGGAACTCGACGCTCGGGAGATCGCCCCCGCGCGCCGGTTCACCATGCAGTCCAACGGTGGCTCAGCACCGTTCGACAAAACGGCCGAACGCGGGGTGTCGACGATCTTGTCCGGGCCGGCAGGTGGTGTCACCGCAGCCATCGGGCTGGGCAAGATCACTGGGCTAGACAACCTCATCACGTTCGACATGGGCGGCACCAGTTGCGACGTCGCGCTCGTCCGGCAGGGTCGTGCCCTCGTCAGCGATCACAACACCGTCGACGGCAGGCATCTCGCGGTGCCGATGCTGGACATCAACACCGTCAGCGCGGGTGGCGGGACGATCGCCCGCGTGGATGACGGTGGCGGCCTGCGGGTCGGGCCACGCAGCGCTGGTGCTGTGCCCGGGCCTGCGGCCTATGGCCGCGGCGGAATCGAGGCGACGGTGACCGATGCCGATGTCGTACTGGGCTATCTCAATCCGGCGTGGCTGCTCGACGGCGATCTGCGCGTGGACGCCGCCGCCGCGCTCGTCGCGATCGAACGTGTGGCCACCGGGCTGGGTGTAAGCACGATGCGGGCGGCGGACGGAATCGTACGCGTGGTCAACATCAAGATGGGAGAGGCTATCCGGGCGATTTCCACCGAGCGGGGATTCGACTTGCGCGAGTTCTGTCTCGTCCCGTTCGGTGGCGCGGGCCCCCTGCACGCCTGCCAGATCGCGATCGATCTCGGCATCCCCACCGTCTTGGTGCCTGCCACGCCGGGTGCCACCTCCGCGCTAGGCCTTCTGATGTCCGATGTCCGCCACGACTTGGTCCGGACCAGACTCTCGTCGCTGAACGACCTGGACCCCCAGATCGCGAACGCGCTATTCGCCGAAATGGCGACGGAGGCTCGGGCGCAGCTGGCCGAGGAGGGATTCACCGACGAGCAGATACGCCTCGAATGCTTCCTCGACATGCGCTATGCGGGGCAGGGCTACGAAAACGCTGTGGATATCGACCAAACACCGTTGACCGAAGACGATCTCGTTCGGTACCGGCAGCGCTTCGACGAAGTGCATCGGCAGTTCCACGGTCATGCCGCGCCCGACCAACCGGTCGAGGTGGTGAGCTACCGCACCGTGGCGACAGGGGTGCTTCCGGATGTGCGGCTGGCCCGGATGGATCGCGCCAACACTGTGGTCGAAGACGCTATCACCGGTAGCCGCGCGGCCTACTTCCCTTCGGTGTCGAAGGAGCCCATTGAGGTGGAAGTATACGCGCGCAAGCGGTTACGGCCGGGCCATCGGTTCGACGGACCCGCAATCGTCGAGCAGTACGACGCCACCACCGTCGTCTGCCCGGAGCAGACCGTCAGCGTCGACGAGTTCGGCAACCTCGTCATCACCGGGAGCCGGGCATGAGCGAAGTTGACGCCATCGAAGTAGAGGTCGTCAGCCAGAGCCTCGTCGGCGTGGTCCAGCAGATGCAGAACTCGCTGTTTCGCACCGGCTACTCGACCATTATCCGCGAGTCACGCGACGCCAGCTGCGCGATCCTCGACACCGGCGGCCGCGTGATCGCCCAGCACACCGTGCTACCGCTGCACCTGGGCGCCTTCCCCGCGTCGGTCGCCGCGGTGGTCGAGAGTTATCCCATCGATCAAATGCGTGACGGCGATGTGTACATCGTCAACCACCCCTACTTCGGCGGCAGCCCGCACGCGAGCGACATGGGCGTGATCGCCCCGGTTGTGGTAGGCGGCAATGTGTTCGCGTTCAGTGGGAGCATCGCGCACAAAAGCGACATCGGCGGGCTGGTTCCGGGGACCAATTCAGGGCAGGCCCGCGAGATCTACCACGAGGGGCTATTGCTCCCGCCGGTCCGGCTCTACCAGGGGTTCGAGTTGATCAGGGAAGTCGAGACGATCCTGCGTGCGAACAGCAGGACGCCGCGGCTGGTGATGGGGGACCTGCACGGTCAGGTGGGCGCCGCGCGCCTTGCCACCGACCGCATCCGTTGGCTGTGCGGCAAGTACGGTGCGGACACGATCAGGCACGCGTCCGAAGGCCTGCTCGAGCAGACCGAGCGGCGGTTGCGGACCGCAGTGGCGAGTTGGCCCGACGGCCAGTACCTCGGCAGTCGGACGTTGCACACCGAGGGAATCGAGGGCGGCAGGCCCGTGGTGATCCGGGTGGCGGTGACGATCGAGGGCGACCGCATCACCTTCGACTTCAGCGACTCCGACGACCAGGTGGCCGGCCCTTACAACATTCGCCCGCCGCTGGTGCGTGCGGTCTGCTATTACGCGCTGAAATGCCTTGTCGATCCCGATATTCCGTCCAACGGCGGCTTCGCTGCAGCGATCGACGCGACGTTCAGGTCGGGCTCGTTACTCAGCCCGGAGATGCCTGCGCCGGTGAACACCTACATGACCGTTGCCGTCGCTACCGCCGATGCCGTGTTCGACGCGCTCGGTGACCCGCTGCCCGCTGCCCGGATCGCGGAGAGCAGCAAGGGGACCAACGGCACGCTGTCACACGTGGTGTCGCAGCACGGTCAGTCCCAAGTGCAATATGAGCTGCCTGCGGGTGCGATCGGCGCCCGTCACAATAAGGACGGCGTTTCGGCGTCAAAGGCACACGTGGCCAACGGCACTCTTACGCCCATCGAGGTTGTGGAGAGCGAGTTCCCGGTCGAGCTGGATAGATTCGAGTTGGTCACTGATTCCGGCGGCCCCGGCCGCTACCGCGGGGGGCTCGGATACGTCCGTGACTACCGGTTGCTCGGCGATGCGAGGTTCAGCTCGAGGACGGGCAGGGATATCACCCCGGCTGCAGGCAGGGCTGGTGGGATGGCCGGTGTTGGCTCTGCGATCGTGCTCAATCCCGGGCGTCCCGACGCGACCGAGGTCACCGTTGAACACGGTCCGGTGTCGTTGAAGGCCGGCGACGTGCTGCGAATCGCTCAGGCGGGTGCTGGCGGATACGGCGATCCGTTGCAGCGCCCGGTCGACGAGGTCGTGGCCGACGTTCGTGAAGGCTACGTGAGTCCGTCGGCGGCGCGCGATGACTACGGGGTTGCGCTGAAGCGGGTCGACAGCCAGTGGCTCGTGGACACCAGGGAGACGGCCCTTCTACGCCCGGCCGCAGGGGACGGGTGACAGATACAGCTCTCCAACTGGGTCCGAATTATGGTTGTCCACACCCTAATTGACAGCATGGAACGACTGATTTGTCAAACCGCGCAGCGCACGAGCACCCGCAGGGGGAGTACTCAGCTCGACTACCGAGGCATCGAAGGCGACAACCAGCGCGTGTAAAGGACTATAAGGAATTCCTATCGTCGCGAGCCTGCCGATCGGTCTCGGAACCTTCTGGCTCATATCGACAACGATGCCGCACAGCGAACCGACTGTCTGTGCTTTGCCCTATACCATTGTGTGCGAGAGAGT
>JAVRPF010000203.1:0-5551 GCA_032162385.1 Mycobacterium sp. | reverse complement strand
CGACTGCGACGGCCGTGCATGTCGGCGACCATCGCGACACCACAGGAGTCGTGCTCGTATGCGGGGTTGTACAGCCCTTGCATCTGGGGCGCCATTCCCACCTCGTCCTTCACCATCACGGAGCTTTTATGCATGGCAGCCGTCGACGGCGGCGTATGCCTGACTTGGCGATGGGGTGCCTGCGTGCAGCACTGAACGACGGGCATTGTCCCACTCGCCACGAGTGGTGAAACGATATGACAAACACCGCCTGACATGCCAACTTAGTCCAGCCTAAGTAGCGGTGGTCGGCGGCCGTTTCCACATCGGGGCGGACTCCATCTTCAAGGGTTAAGGCGTTGTTGCCCTTGCATTTTCATCATAGCTCGCGGGACCGCCTCAGTTCCGACTGCGACCGACGTCACTATGCCTTCTCGGCAAATAGTTTGCTGGTGGATCAGTTTAGCGCTCAGTACTCGGTTGATCGCCTCAAATCGATTTGCCAGAAAGCCTAGCCGGATTCTTAGAGACGCTGACGATCGAGCGCCTTGGTGCTGGCGTCGGGGCTCAGGTCCAAACGACGCAACAGTTGCGCATTCAGCGCGACCACCACCGTCGATAGCGACATCAGGAGCGCACCCACCGACATCGGCATGACGAACCCGATCGGCGCCAGCACCCCCGCCGCCAGCGGAACGGAGATCAGGTTGTATCCCCCCGCCCACCAAAGGTTTTGCGCCATCTTTCGGTAGGACGCCCGGGACAGCAGGATGGTCGACAGCACCGAGCGCGGGTCCGAACTGGCCAGGATCACGCCCGCCGAACCGATGGCGACATCGGTCCCCGCGCCGATCGCGATGCCGACGTCGGCGCGGGCCAACGCAGGCGCATCGTTGACGCCGTCCCCCACCATGGCCACCGTCATCCCCTCGGCCTGCAACTCGGCGACCGTGGCGGCCTTGTCCTCCGGCCGAACCCCGGCGAACACCCGCTCGATGCCGAGCTGGGCCGCGACCGACCTCGCGACGGGTTCCGCGTCGCCGGTGATCATGACGACCTCGATGTCCAGCCGACGCAGCGCGTCGACGGTCTGCCGGGACTGCTCGCGGATCTCGTCGGCGAGCGCGAGCACGCCGGCCACGGTGCCGTCGACCAGCACGTGCAGCACGATGGCCCCGTCCGCGTGCCATGCCGCGGCCGCCTCGAGCTCGGCCTGGTCGGCTTCGGCGAGCAGCCGCGGCCCGCCGACCCGCACCACCTGGCCGTCCACCGTGGCGGTGACCCCGACCGCGGGGGACGACGTGAAGTCGGCTGACGCGGGCACGGCAATGTCCCTGCGGCGGGCCGCGGCGACGATCGCCCGCGCCAACGGGTGTTCGGAGTCCGTCTCGGCGGCAGCGGCGAGCGCCAGCACCTCGTCTTCGGAGCGGCCGTCTACCGCCACGACCGCGCTGACGGCAGGCTCCCCCTTGGTGAGCGTGCCGGTCTTGTCGAACAACACCGCCCCGACCGTGCGCATGCTCTCCAGCGCCAGCCGGTCCTTCACCAGCACCCCGCCGCGGGCCGCCCGCTCGGTCGCGATGGACACCACCAGCGGGATGGCCAGTCCGAGCGCGTGCGGGCAGGCGATCACCAGGACCGTGATGGTGCGGATGACGGCATCCTCGGGGCTGCCTGCGAAGCTCCACACCACCGCCGTGATGGCCGCCGATCCCAGTGCGAACCAGAACAGCCAGCCCGCCGCGCGGTCAGCGAGGCGCTGCGCGCGCGACGACGAGTTCTGCGCCTCGGTGACCAGTCGCTGTATGCCCGCAAGCGCGGTGTCGGCGCCGACCGCAGTGACCTCGACGCGGACCCCCGAATCGGTCGCGACCGTGCCCGCGACGACCTTGTCGCCAACGCCGCGGCGGACCGGACGGGATTCGCCGGTGACCATCGACTCGTCGATCTCGGCGCTGCCCTGGGTGATTCGCCCGTCGGCGGGGACGCTGCCGCCGGGGCGCACGACCACGACATCGCCCACCCGCAGCTCGGCGGGAGCGACGCCAGCGACCACGTCGCCGTCCGAACCGGACTCGACGCGCTCGGCCTCGTCGGGCAGGAGCGCGGCGAGCGAGTCCAGCGCCGACGTGGTCTGCGCCAGCGACCGCATCTCGATCCAGTGGCCAAGCAGCATGATCACGATGAGCAGCGCGAGCTCCCACCAGAAGTCGAGTTCGGGGTGCAGTACGCCAAGGGATGCGCCCCACGACGACACGAACGCCACGGTGATCGCCAACCCGATGAGGAGCATCATTCCCGGTTTGCGGGAACGGATTTCGCTGTTCGCTCCGGTGAGGAACGGCCGGCCGCCCCAGAGGTACATCACCGTGCCGAGCGTCGGGGACACCCATCGGATGCCAGGTAGATCCGGTACCGCGTAGCCGAGGATCACGGCGAACATCGGCGACAGTGCAACCGTCGGGATCGCCAGCAGCAGCATGATCCAGAACAGCCGCCGGAACTGGGCCACGTGATCGCCATGGCCGCCATGGCCGCCGTGGCCAGAGTGGCCGGTGTGGTCCGCGGGTGCCTCGGCCTCGACCGGATGAACGTGCGTCATGCTCAGCACTATACCCCCTGGGGGTATACAACTTCGGAACGCAAGAAGACGACCGCCCACCGCTGCTAGCATCCGGCCATGCCCTTCGGGCGATTTCGGCGCGGAAATCCGCGCTCACCGCGGGTTAGCGCGCCGAATTCACACGACCGCGGGGGCATTGGCGGTTTCGTGCGACGCTCGGGCTATCTGCGCAAGTGGCTGATCCTCGGCATCTCGATCGGTGTCATCGCGGGGCTGGGCGCCGTCGCCTTCTATCTCGTGCTCGACTACACCGGCCGCTTCCTGCTCGGTTACCTCGGCGGTTACGACGTGCCCACCGCCGCAGGTGACGGCGGTGACCGCGGTTCGACGGGCTTCCACCGGGCATGGGCCATCCCGCTGGTGACGTTCGGCGGCGCATTGGTGTCAGCTTGGATCGTCGCCAAGTTCGCGCCCGAAGCGGAGGGACACGGCACCGACAACGCGATCGAGGCGGTGCACACCGACCCACGCGCCATCCGCGCGCGGGCGGTCCTGGTCAAGATGGTGTCCAGCGCGCTGACGATCGGGTCGGGCGGGTCTGCCGGACGCGAGGGGCCCACCGCCCAGATCTCCGCGGGTTTCGGCTCGCTACTTACCCGGCGCCTCGATCTGTCCGATGAGGATGGCCGCGTGGCGGTGGCGCTGGGCATCGGTTCGGGTATCGGCGCGATCTTCGGCGCCCCGCTCGGCGGAGCAGTGCTCGCCGCGTCGATCGTGTACCGCGAGGACTTCGACTACCGGTCTCTGATCCCCGGCTTCATCACGTCCGGCACGGCCTACACCGTCTACGGCCTCATCCTGGGGTTCGATCCGATGTTCGGCAGCGTCGCCGCCGACTATGTCTTCGACCCCGCCCAGCTGGTCTGGTTCCTGTTGATCGGAATCATCTCCGCGGCAATCGGATATCTCTATGCGCGGGTGTTCTACGGCACCGTCGCGTTGACCCACCGGCTGCCGGGCGGCCACGTGCTCAAGCCCGCGATCGGCGGCCTGCTGGTCGGCCTGCTGGCGCTGGCGATTCCGCAGATCCTGTCCAGCGGGTACGGCTGGGTGCAGTTCACCACCGCCAAGGACACCCTGCTGGCGATCCCGCTGTGGATCGTGCTGATCCTGCCGATCGCCAAGATCGTCGCCACCTCCCTGTCGATCGGCACCGGTGGGTCGGGCGGCATCTTCGGCCCCGGCATCGTCATCGGCGCGTTCGTCGGCGCCGCGATCTGGCGGCTGGCCGACCTGGCCGGTGCACCCGGAATTCCGGACGGCCCTGGTGTTTTCGTCGTCGTCGCGATGATGGCGTGCTTCGGCAGTGTCGCCCACGCTCCGCTGGCCGTGATGGTCATGGTGGCCGAGATGACGACGTCGTTCTCCGTCGTTCCGGGCGCGATGATCGCCGTCGGCATCGCCTACATGCTCATCAGCCGCACCGACGTATCGATCTACCGTGCGCAGCGCCTGAACCGGGAAACCGTGCAGGCCGAACGGCAACGAGAAGGGGCTGCCGAGCCCTAGCGTCGAGATCCACGGCAGAAAGGCACCGCCCTGACACGTACACACAGCAGGCACGTCACGTCGCTGAGCCACGGCCAGATCGTCGAGGACTCGGACCTCGGTTCGATCACCCGGGTGACCGCGGATGACTTCCCGATCCTGTCCGGCATGTCGATCAAGCGCATCGTGCTCAACCCAGGGGCCATGCGCTCCCCGCACTGGCACGCCAACGCCAACGAACTCACCTACTGCGTCTCGGTTACGTCGCTGGTGTCGGTCCTGGACACCTCCAGCAAGTTCGCCAGCTTCACCGTCGCCGCAGGCGAGATGTTCCACGTCGACTCGGGCTCGCTGCATCACATCGAGAACATCGGCGACGAGCCCGCCGAGTTCATCCTGTCGTTCCGCAGCGAACGGCCGGAAGACTTCGGCCTGGCAGCCGCATTCGGCGCGATGACCGACGCCGTGCTCGGCAACACCCACCACCTGCCCGCCTCCGACTTCGCCAGATCCGGCGGGACACCACAGACCGCAGGCTGGCCGCGCGCACCGGCGACCCGGTGGTGCCGACGACCGCAGCCTTCGACGACCCGCACAAGTTCGGGGCCGCTGTGACTGCACCCACGATGCTGCATCGACTGTCCGCGGAGTTCATCGGAACGTTCTGGCTGGTCCTCGGCGGCTGCGGCAGTGCCGTGTTCGCCGCCAAGTTCGTCTCCGCCGGCGTGTCAGTGGGCATCGGATTCCTCGGCGTCTCACTGGCATTCGGCTTGACCGTGTTGACCGGTGTGTACGCGTTCGGCACCATCTCGGGCGGCCACTTCAATCCCGCGGTCACCCTCGGTGCCGCACTGGCCCGACGGGTCGAGTGGAAGGCCGTGCCGGCTTACTGGGTCACCCAGGTGATCGGCGGCGTGGTCGGCGGCCTGGTGATCTACGTGATGGCCAAGGGGCAGGACGGCTGGACGGCCACCGGCAACATGGCCGCCAACGGTTTCGGTGACCACTCCCCAGGCGGCTATTCGTTTCTCGCCGTGGTCGTTGCGGAGATCGTGCTGACCGGGGTGTTCCTGCTCGTCATCCTCGGCGCCACCGATGACCGTGCCCCGAAGGGCTTCGCGGGCTTGGCGATCGGGCTGACGCTGACGCTCGTCCACCTCATCTCGATTCCGATCTCCAACACGTCGGTCAACCCCGCCCGCTCCACCGCCGTCGCCTTCTTCAACGGCGCCGGTGCACCCGCCCAACTCTGGGTGTTCTGGCTGGCGCCGCTGATCGGCGCGGCGATCGCCGGGATCGCCTACCCGTTCCTGTTCGGCCGCAACGAGGAACTTGCCGACCGGCCGGTCCGCGACGACGCCCTCGAGGAAGTGGGCTGAGGCGAAGTCGGACCCGCACCCCGGCAGGATGCGGGCCCGCTTCCGGCCGACTACTTGACCGAAGCCTTCTTCTTCGCGCTTC
>JAVRPF010000202.1:0-3835 GCA_032162385.1 Mycobacterium sp. | reverse complement strand
GGAGCGGAGGAGCCCATGGCCACATTTTACGGCCGGGTCAGGCGTTTTCCCTGATCCACGCCGACGTGAAGCGCTGTTCGGCGATGAGCAGATCGACCAACTGGCTGCCGATGAAGCTCTCCACCTTGCCGCCGACGAGCGGGATGCGGACCTCGACGGTGACCTTGAACTCCAGTCGCGAGGCGCCGCCTGCGGGCATCAGCACCGCGGTGCCGGTCAGCGTCGCTGGTGCGCCGGGGATCGATCCCGTCACCACGGCCGTGGCCTGCCCGTCGGTGACCGGGGTCCACGTCTCCCCGCGCACGAAGCTCAGATCGCCGTGGTGGAACTGGGCGACCACGCCGGGCAGGCGGTCGGACCGCAGCGTCTGCGTGGTGATCACGGCGACTCTGCCGTGGCCGTCGTCGGTCATCGAGTCCAGCGTGGCCTTGTCCGCTCCCGAGCCCGCCAGGCGTTCCAGCCAGTACCGCTCATCGCGGAACGCCTGATGGACCTGGTCGACGGTGCCCTCATACTCGGCTGCCATGTCGAAGGAACGCGGCATAGCCGATGAGGCTACCGTTACCGCCCGTGGTCAGTTCGCAGTTCGCGGGCGCGTCGGTCCAATACGACGTGCCGCTCGCTCCGCTCACCACGCTGCGGATCGGACCCGTGGCCCGGCGCCTGATCACCTGCGACACCACCGAGCAGGTGGTCGACGTGCTGCGCGAACTGCCTGCGGGAGTGCCGGCTGAGAAGACGCTGGTGCTGGCCGGCGGCTCCAACGTCGTGATCGCCGATGACCTCACCGACCTGACCGCGGTCCAGGTGGCGAACACAGAGATCACGGTGGACGGCGCCGTTTTGCGGTCGGAAGCGGGTGCGGTGTGGGACGACGTCGTCGTCACCTCGCTGGCGTACGGCCTTGGCGGGCTGGAGTGCCTGTCCGGCATTCCCGGATCGGCCGGTGCGACACCGGTACAGAACGTCGGTGCCTACGGTGCAGAGGTCGCCGACACCATCAGCCGGGTGCGCCTGCTCGACCGCCGCACCGGTGCGGACCACTGGGTCGCGCCGAGCGCACTGGGATTCGGGTACCGCCGCAGTGTGCTGAAGAACTCGAAGGACTCCGTCGTCCTCGAGGTCGAGTTCACCTTGGACGCCGACGGACGCAGCGCGCCGCTGCGCTATGGGGAGTTGGCGACGGCACTGGCCGCCGAACCCGGCTCCCGGGTCGACCCGGCTCGGGTCCGGGAGGCGGTCCTGACGTTGCGCGGGCGCAAGGGCATGGTGCTGGATGCCGCCGACCACGACACGTGGAGCGTCGGCTCCTTCTTCACCAATCCCGTCGTCACGCCGGGCGCGTTCGAGCGGCTTCGGTCCGAGGTCGACGGCACGGTACCCAACTACCCCGCAACCGACGGGGTGAAGTTGGCGGCGGGCTGGCTGGTGGAACATGCCGGGTTCGCCAAGGGCTATCCGGGTGAGGCGGCGGCTACGCGGCTGTCGACCAAGCATGCGCTCGCTGTGACCAACCGGGGCACCGCCACGACCGCCGACGTGATCGCGCTGGCCAGGACGGTCCGAGACGGGGTGCGGAGCAGGTTCGGGATCGATCTCACACCAGAGCCGATTCTCATTGGGAGCGCACTCTAGGTATCCTCGCTCCACGTGGGGATGAACCGGCGGCAGGCACTGACCGCGATCGCGGTGGGCGCGTCGGGTGTCCTCGCCGCGTGTGCCGGTAACCCGCTCAAGGGGCAGCCCGAGGCGGAGGCACCTCCCGCCGCGCCGAAGATCACCTACAAGCCCGACATTGCGGCCAACGACGTGGTGCCGACCTCGCAGATCGGCATCGACGTCGACAACGGCTGGTTCCAGCGCGTCACGCTGTCGAACCCCGACGGCAAATTCGTCGCCGGGGTGATCAACCGCGACCGGACGTCGTTCACCACCACCGAACCGCTCGGCTACGGCGTGGTCTATTCATGGGGCGGCGCCGTCGTCGGGCGGGACGGCAAGGCGATCCCGCTCGCAGGCAACTTCACCACCGTCACCCCGCAGGCCCAGGTGAATGGACAGTTCCAGCTCGCCGACGGACAGGTGGTCGGCGTCGCGGTGCCGATCATCATGCAGTTCGACGCCTCGATCAGCGACAAGGCCTCGGTCGAAAAGGCCATGAAGGTGACGACCACGCCGCCGGTCGAGGGCAGCTGGGCCTGGCTGCCCGACGAGGTCGGCGGATCGCGGGTGCACTGGCGGTCCCGTGACTACTACCCGGCAGGCACCAAGGTCAACGTCGCCGCCAAGCTGTACGGCGTTCCATTCGGCGACGGTGCGTTCGGGGCGCAGGACCTGACGCTGGACTTGGAGATAGGCAGGCGCCAGGTGGTCAAGGCCGACGCGTCGTCGCACCAGATCGAGGTGATCACCGACGAAGGCGTGATCATGACCTTGCCATGCAGCTACGGCGAGGCCGACCAGCCTCGCAACGTCACGCGCAGCGGCATCCACGTCGTCAGCGAAAAGTACGAGGACTTCTACATGTCCAACCCCGCCGCCGGGTACAGCAACGTGCACGAGCGGTTCGCGGTCCGGATCTCCAACAACGGCGAGTTCATCCACGCCAACCCGTCCAGCGCAGGAGCGCAGGGCAACACCAATGTCACCAACGGCTGCATCAACCTGTCGACGTCCGACGCGCAGCAGTACTTCAACACCGCGATCTATGGCGACCCCGTGGAGGTGACGGGCACCTCGATCCAGCTGTCCTACTCCGACGGCGACATCTGGGACTGGGCCGTCAGCTGGGACGAGTGGACTGCAATGTCAGCGCTGTCGGCACAACAATCGCCGGTGAACCTCCCCAGCACGGCCCCGGCCACCCCCACCGACGCGCCCACGCTCTCGGGCACGCCCACGACCACCACGCCGAGTCCGGCTACTTCGAATCCGCGGACGGCTCCGGGCGGGTGACCACCTTCGTGGTCGCCTTTCTTGTTGCTGAAGCCTGATCACGCGGCCGGATCACGATCTGGTCCAGGTTGACGTGCGACGGCCGCGACGCCACGAAGCCGATCACGTCGGCGATGTCGGCGGCCACCAACGGCGTCATCCCTTGATACACCGCGGCGGCCCGGTCTTGGTCGCCGCCGAACCGGACCACGGAGAACTCCGTCTCCACCATTCCCGGCGCAATCTCGGTGAGCCGCACCGGCTTTCCCAACAACTCGCCACGCAGGGTGCGGTGCAGCGCGCTCTGCGCGTGCTTGGCCGAGGTGTATCCGGCGCCGCCGTCATAGATCTCGAACGCGGCGATCGAGGTGATCGTGACGATCAGCCCGTCACCCGAGTCGACCAGCTTGGGCAGCAGCGCCCGGGTCACCCGTAGGGTGCCCAGCACGTTGGTCTCCCACATCCACCGCCAGTGCTCGAGGTCGGCGTCGGCGACCGGTTCGGCGCCCTTGGCCCCGCCTGCGTTGTTGACCAGCAGGTCGACGCGGTCGAGGCCGGCGGCCAAGGCGTCGACTGCGTCGGGGTTAGTGACGTCCGCCACAGTTGCGGTGCCGCCGATCTCGTCGGCCAGGGCACTGATGCGGTCTTCGCGACGGGCCACGCAGACCACGTGAAAACCAAGTCCGGCAAGGGTTTTCGCGGTCGCTTCGCCGATGCCGGAGCTGGCACCGGTGACCACCGCGACCCGCTGAGGGGATTCGACTGTCGTCATTCCACCAACTTTAGTTGGCGTGCTAAATTCTTCGTGTGTCCGCCAGTCAGACTTCCCGCAGCGCCGTTCGGCGCGCGTGTTGTTGTTGTCGCGCTTCTCGCCGCGCCTGACTGAACCGCAGACGTTCTT
>JAVRPF010000201.1:0-2700 GCA_032162385.1 Mycobacterium sp. | reverse complement strand
GCCCTGACCGGCGCCACGAGCACGGTCGACGACATCGACATCCAGTCCGGCCGGATCACCACGGTGCTCGCGTTGCAGGAACTGGGCAACGGCGGCAGGCCGGGCCAGTACGGCATCGGGCAGGGCGCGTCGGCCGTGACGGTCCCTCAGTAGCGTCCGCTGGGTTCGCCATCGGCGCGTCAACGACGGCTTGTCGGTGTCGGTGTTAGGGTGAGATTCCGTGGGTCGGCAGGCCCCAAGCCAGGCCACAGCCTGGAAAAGTAAGCCCTGCCCCATCGGCCACGGAGGTTGCTCTTGCCATCGTTACGCAGGCATCCGCAGACCGCGACAAAGCATCTGTTCGTCAGCGGGGGCGTGGCGTCGTCTCTCGGCAAGGGCCTCACCGCAAGCAGTCTCGGACAGCTGCTGACGGCCCGCGGCCTGCAGGTGACGATGCAGAAGCTCGACCCTTACCTCAACGTCGACCCCGGGACCATGAACCCGTTCCAGCACGGTGAGGTATTCGTCACCGAGGACGGCGCCGAGACCGACCTCGACGTCGGGCACTACGAGCGGTTCCTCGACCGCAACCTGTCCGGATGGGCGAATGTGACCACGGGGCAGGTGTATTCGTCGGTGATCGCCAAGGAGCGCCGCGGTGAATACCTCGGCGACACGGTCCAAGTGATCCCGCACATCACCGACGAGATCAAGAGCCGCATCCTGGCGATGGCGCTGCCGGACGCCGACGGGAACCGGCCCGACGTGGTGATCACCGAGATCGGCGGCACCGTCGGCGACATCGAGTCGCTGCCGTTCCTTGAAGCCGCCCGTCAGGTCCGCCACGAAGTGGGCCGCGACAACGTCTTCTTCCTGCACGTTTCCCTGGTGCCGTACCTCGCGCCGTCGGGTGAGTTGAAGACCAAGCCCACCCAGCACTCGGTCGCCGCGCTGCGCAGCATCGGCATCTCGCCGGATGCGCTGATCCTGCGCTGCGACCGCGACGTGCCCGAACCGCTGAAGAACAAGATCGCCCTGATGTGCGACGTCGACATCGACGGAGTGATCTCGACACCCGATGCGCCCTCGATCTACGACATTCCCAAGGTTCTGCACCGCGAGGAACTCGACGCTTACGTGGTGCGGCGGCTCAACCTGCCATTCCGCGACGTCGACTGGACCGAGTGGGACGATCTGCTGCGCCGCGTGCACGAGCCGCAGGAGACCGTGCGGATCGCGCTGGTGGGCAAGTACATCGACCTGTCCGATGCCTACCTGTCGGTGGCCGAGGCGCTGCGGGCCGGTGGGTTCAAGCACCGCGCCAAGGTCGAGATCCGCTGGGTGGAGTCCGATGACTGCGCGACTGACACCGGCGCCGCGGCAGTGCTGGACGACGTGCACGGCGTGCTGATCCCCGGCGGGTTCGGCATCCGCGGCATCGAGGGCAAGATCGGCGCCATCCGGTATGCCCGGCACCGCGGTCTGCCGGTGTTCGGGTTGTGTCTGGGTCTGCAGTGCATCGTCATCGAGGCGGCCCGCTCCGTCGGGCTCATCCAAGCCAACTCTGCGGAGTTCGAACCCGACACACCCGACCCGGTGATCTCGACGATGGCCGACCAGATGGACATCGTCGCGGGCGAAGCCGATCTCGGCGGCACCATGCGCCTCGGCGCCTATCCGGCCGTCCTCGAACCGGGATCCATTGTGGCCGAGGCCTATCAGGCCACCGAGGTGTCCGAGCGTCATCGTCACCGCTACGAAGTGAACAACGACTACCGCGACAAGATCGCCGAAAGCGGCCTGCGGTTCTCCGGCACCTCGCCAGACGGACACCTGGTGGAGTTCGTCGAGTACGCGCCCGAGGTGCACCCGTTCCTGGTCGGAACGCAGGCCCATCCCGAGCTGAAGAGCAGGCCCACCCGTCCGCATCCGCTGTTCGCCGCGTTCATCGGGGCCGCGCTCGGTTACAAGGCCGCCGAACGGTTGCCGATGGAGATCGCCGAGCAGCGCGCCAACGGAGCCGAACTCACAGAGGATTCGGACCACGCCGCCGGGCAGCGCGTGCAAGAGCCCGTGCATCGTGGCTGACCACGACTTCGAGGCCGTCGACAGCGAAACCCTCTACGTCGGAAAGATCTTTGCGCTGCGTGCCGACGAGGTACGGATGCCGGGTGGCAGCACCGCGCGCCGCGAAGTCGTGGAGCACTACGGCGCCGTCGCCATCGTCGCACTGGACGACGACCGCAACGTCGTACTGGTGCTCCAGTACCGCCACCCGGTCGGTCGTCGGCTGTGGGAACTGCCTGCCGGGCTCCTGGACATGGGCGACGAGCCGCCGCACGCCACCGCGGCGCGCGAGCTCGAAGAGGAGGCGGGCCTGGCCGCCGGGCAATGGCGGGTGCTCGTCGATCTGATCTCCGCGCCCGGCTTCAGCGACGAGAGTGTGCGGGTATTCCTGGCCACCGGGCTGACCGAGGTCGGGCGGCCCGAAGCGCACTACGAGGAAGCCGACATGACGGTCAAGCGGGTGCCGTTGGATGACGCCGTACACATGGTGTTGGCTGGCGAGATCGTTAATTCGCTTGCCGTCGCCGGGATTCTGGCCGCGCACACGATGGACGACCCGGCAGCGCTGCGCCCCGTCGACGCGCCATGGGTGGATCGATCGACCAGGTTCCGGGCGCGCAAGGCCGCTCGATGACCACCCTGTCTGCTCTTCGC
>JAVRPF010000200.1:0-2969 GCA_032162385.1 Mycobacterium sp. | reverse complement strand
TCGGGGTCAATGCAAGGGATCTCAAGACTTTGAACGTGGATCGCGACTGCTTCGCGCGGATTGCTCCCGGGCTGCCGTCGAACGTCATCCGGATTGCCGAATCCGGTATCCGGGGCACCGCCGATCTACTCGCCTACGCGGGTGCGGGTGCTGACGCCGTGCTCGTCGGTGAAGGGCTGGTCACCAGCGGCGATCCCCGCAGCGCCGTTGCCGACCTGGTCACCGCAGGCGCCCATCCGTCCTGCCCGAAACCCTCTCGCTGAGATAGTGGCCGATCTCGCCGGCCCCGAGCTGCCGCGTTCCAGCGCCGCCGTCGCCGAACCCTCCATCCACGACCCGGACGCCAAGGGTCACTTCGGCGTCTACGGAGGACGACTGGTCCCCGAGGCGTTGATGGCGGTGATCGAAGAAGTCACCGCCGCCTACGAGAAGGCCAGGGCCGACCAGACCTTCCTCGACGAACTGGATCGCCTGCAGCGCCACTACACCGGACGGCCGTCGCCGCTGTACGAAGCCAGTCGGCTCAGTGAGCACGCCGGGGGAGCAAGGCTGTTCCTCAAGCGAGAAGACCTGAACCACACCGGTTCACACAAGATCAACAATGTCCTCGGTCAGGTCCTGTTGGCCCGGCAGATGGGCAAGACCCGGGTGATCGCCGAGACGGGTGCCGGTCAGCACGGGGTGGCGACCGCGACCGCCTGCGCGCTGCTCGGCATCGAGTGCGTGGTCTACATGGGTGCCGTCGACACCGCCCGCCAGGCCCTCAACGTGGCCCGGATGCGGCTGCTTGGCGCTGACGTGGTGTCCGTCGAGTCCGGCTCAAAGACGCTCAAGGACGCCATCAACGAGACCTTCCGGGACTGGGTCGCCAACGCCGACGACACGTACTACTGCTTCGGTACCGCAGCCGGACCGCACCCCTTCCCGACCATGGTGCGTGACTTTCAGCGCGTGATCGGTCTTGAGGCGCGGGCCCAGATTCAAGAGCAGACGCACCGCCTGCCCGATGCGGTCACCGCCTGCGTCGGCGGGGGGTCCAACGCGATCGGCGTGTTCCACGCCTTCATCGACGATCCGGGTGTCCGGCTGATCGGTTACGAAGCCGCAGGCGATGGCGTGGAGACGGGCCGTCACGCCGCGACCTTCACGGGTGGTTCGCCCGGCGCCTTCCAGGGCTCGTTCTCCTACCTGCTTCAGGACGAGGACGGCCAGACCATCGAATCGCATTCGATCTCAGCGGGTGTGGACTATCCAGGGGTTGGGCCCGAGCATGCCTATCTGAAGGATCTCGGACGCACCGAGTATCGGCCGATTACCGACACCGAAGCGATGGACGCGTTCTCGCTGCTGTGCCGGACCGAGGGCATCATCCCGGCCATCGAGTCCGCCCACGCGGTGGCGGGTGCCCTGCAACTCGGTGTCGAACTCGGTCCCCGCTCGATCATCCTGGTGAACCTGTCAGGCCGCGGTGACAAGGACGTCGAAACCGCAGCGAAGTGGTTCGGACTGTTCGACGGCAACGGGACGCCAGAATGACGACCAGCCGGTTGGCGGGCCTGTTCGAGACGTGCCGCACCGAGGACCGTTCTGCACTGATCGGCTACCTGCCCACGGGGTTCCCGGACGTCCCGACGTCGATCTCGGCGATGACGGCCTTGGTCGAATCCGGTTGCGACATCGTCGAAGTCGGCGTTGCCTACTCCGACCCCGGAATGGACGGTCCGACCATCGCGGCCGCCGCGGAGGTGGCCCTGCGCGGTGGTGTGCGGGTGCGGGATGCGTTGACTGCCGTCGAGGCGATCAGCAATGCCGGGGGTCGTGCGGTGGTCATGACGTACTGGAATCCCGTCCTGCGTTGGGGGGTCGAAGCCTTCGCGCGTGACCTCGCATCGGCCGGGGGCCTGGGTCTGATCACCCCAGACCTGATTCCCGACGAGGCCGATGAATGGGTCCGGGTATCCGACGCCCACGACCTGGACAGGATCTTCCTGGTCGCGCCGTCGTCCACTCCCGAGCGGCTGGCGGCCACCGCGGCTGCGTCACGCGGATTCGTCTACGCCGCGTCGACGATGGGAGTGACGGGTGCTCGCGACGCGGTATCCGACGCCGCACCAGAATTGGTTGCGCGCGTCAAGGCGGTCTCCGACATTCCCGTCGGGGTCGGGCTGGGGGTTCGCTCGCGCGAACAGGCCGCGCAGATCGGTGCCTACGCCGACGGGGTCATCGTCGGATCCGCGTTGGTGTCGGCGCTGACAGAGGGCATCCCTGCCGTGCGGGCATTGACCGAAGAGCTGGCCGACGGAGTCCGACAGAGGATTACCGCGTGACGACATCGGTACTCGCCTACATCCCTAGCCCGGCCCAGGGCGTGTGGCACCTCGGTCCGGTGCCGCTACGGGCCTATGCGCTCTGCATCATCGTCGGGATCGTCGCCGCACTGATGATCGGCGACCGTCGCTGGGTCGCCCGCGGTGGTGAGCCCGGCGTCATCTACGACATCGCGCTGTTGGCGGTTCCGTTCGGACTGGTCGGCGGCCGGCTGTATCACGTCATCACCGACTGGAAGACGTATTTCGGCGACCAAGGCGCGGGATTCGTTGCGGCCTTTCGGATCTGGGATGGCGGTCTCGGCATCTGGGGTGCGGTCGCGCTCGGTGGTGTCGGCGCGTGGATCGCGTGTCATAGCCGAGGGATACCGCTGCCGGCCTTCGGCGACGCGATCGCTCCCGGCATCGTGTTGGCCCAGGCGATCGGCCGACTGGGCAACTACTTCAACCAGGAACTCTACGGGCGGCCGACGACCCTGCCGTGGGGTCTGGAGATCTACGAACGGCGCAACTCCGCCGGAGCGCTCGACTCCCTCAACGGCGTGTCGACTGGTCGGCTCGTCGACGTCGTTCATCCGACGTTCCTGTACGAACTGCTGTGGAACGTCCTGGTTTTCGCGGTGCTGATCTGGGTCGACCGGC
>JAVRPF010000199.1:0-5707 GCA_032162385.1 Mycobacterium sp. | reverse complement strand
GACAGTGCCGAGGTACAAATCGCGCAACTCGCCGCCCCTAGCGACCGCCGCGACAGCGTGCCCGGCTTCATGGTGTGCGTTGCGCGCCGTCGCACAGGCGCTGACGGCAGCGACCCACGCTGGGTCGGGCGCATCACTGTTAGTACTTTCAGTCATGGGGGGTATCTTACAAGCATGCCAGTGGGCACCGTCATCTGGACCGCACCGTGGGGCGAGAAGTTCGTCACCCACCCCGGCAGCGCCCTGATCTTCCCCGCCCTGTGCATCCCGACCGGGCCCATCACCCCCACCGCCCCCGAACGGAGCGCTGCGGCGACAACCCCGCGATGATGCCCCGTCGCACCCACACCCGCACCCAAAACCACAGCGCGAAGATCCTCGCCGAGCGCCGCGCCAACCACCAACGACGCACCAACCCCACCCCACATACCCGACGAACACATCGAATACCTCGACACCTTCACCAACGCCCACGGCACGGACCCACCACCCTTCTAATGTGCCCCGCGGGGCCGCCGGGTCAGAGCGCGCGCAGCAGTCGCTTCTCGGCCGGCCGGCAGTCGACGTCGACGAGTTCGTCGCGGCTCGAGGTGTTCCACAGCTCGACCGTCTGCACCAGCCAGTAGGTGCCGAACTCTGCGATCAGTGCCACCTCGACGACGAGCACTGCGTGGTTGAAGCCGTCCAGGACCAGGTGTGCGGTCACCGCGGCGGCCAGGGTCAATGCCATGGACAGCGAGATCGCCTGGTAGACAAGGTGATACACCTGCGTGTGCGGGCACTTGTCCTCGTCCTGGCGGCCGGCCAGGAACGCGTTGATCAGCACCGTGACGATGAACGACACGAACATCGTCACGGCGGCCACCCCGTGCGCGTTGGCCACGAACCACTCCGGAGCGAGAATGAGCACGAGCAGGCCAGCGGCGAGGACGGCCCGCTGTACCCACACGGCGAGCTCGCCCAGTGGGCTGCGGCTGCGGCCGGTCTGGGTGCGGCGGTACATCCACCAGGACGCGATGCGGGCCGCCACCAATGCGACGACTAGCGCCCACACGTTGCCGATGACCGCGCCGTCCGTCACGGCGCCGACGGGCACGGGGGACTCACCACACAGCAGCACCGGCCGCGAGGTCGGCACGAACGCGACGACGAACGCCAGGATTCCCGCCAGATTGAGCAGGATGTCCTCGGTGTCCTTGCTGCCCTTGTAGACGATGAGGAGTGTGCCGATTGCGCAAACCGCGGCGATGAACACGCCGTGTGCCGAGGTGAAGTAGTACGCGCTGATGGAGGTTTGCCAGCAGGTCGCGCCTGCGCGTTCGATGATCAGCGCCGCGCCGAGCATGACGAGCATGACCGGGATGCCGCCGCGCAGGTACCGGTAGGTGTCCAAGGCGGTGTCACGGTTCATGGCGTCATTGTGCGCCCGACGGGGTTCGCCGCGAGGCGCAGAGGTCAGGCGGCGAGCGGCAGTCGGGCGCGGCGGAACCGGCTTGCGATCAGCCGGACGACCCCGGGATGGGTGCCAAGCGGCTCGGTCACCACGTCGGCGCCGGAGGCCCGCAGTCGGTCTTGAAACAGTCCGTCCGCCAAGAGATATGACGTGACGACCACCCGGTGCGCGCCGCGGGCCCGCAGGCGGTGGGCGGATGGTCCTAGTGGATCGGTCACGATGACGTCGGGATGGCGGCTGGCGGCGACGTGCGCGGGGATGTCGGTGCGAACGTGGTATCCGCCGGCCAGGAATGCGGGGACGAGCACGACGGGGCCGGGCACTGTCCGCAGCACCTCGGCGGGCGTCGGTCCCAGCACGTCGACGAACGCGGTGCGGACCCGCACGCCGAGCGCGTGGCCGACCCGCTCGGCGAGATCGCCGATCATCGTCACGCCGTGGGCCTTGCCGGTGCCGTGCGCGACCAGGATGGGATTCACGCCACGCCCACCGGGAACTCGTCGACGGCAAGTCGGTACCCGCGTTTCACCACGGTCGACACGATCTGCTTGTCGCCCAACGCCGTTCGCAGCCGCAGCACGGCGGTCTCGACGGCGTGCGTGTCCGTGCCGCAACCCGGCAGTGCGTTGAGCAGGTCGCGGCGGGCCACTACGGTGCCGGGCCGGTGGGCCAGCGCACGGATGGTCGCCATGCCTGCGGGCGAAAGTTCCTTGACCGCGCCGTCGACCAGCACGCAGGTGCCCCGGATCTCCAGCACGTGGCCGGCCACCTTCACGGTCCGCGACTGCAGCAGTGGGAGTTCGTCGGTGATGTGGCGGGCCAGTGCGCCCAGCCGCATCCGCTCCGGCGCGGACGTAGGCACCCCGAGGCGCACCAGGGGCCGAGCCGTCACCGGTCCCACGCACATGGCGTGTACGTCGGTCCGCAGTGCCGACAGCACCTGGTCCTCGAGGCCCAGTTCGACGGCGCGCATCAGCATCGCCGCGACGGCGGGCGCGGAGGTGAAGCTGACGGCGTCGAACTTGCGCTCGGCGATGCCGGCCACCAGCTGGTCGAAGGCGCCGTCGCGGGGCGCGGGATGCCAGCGGTAGACGCGGATGGGCACCACCTCGGCGCCCGCCGCCCGCAGCTCGTCGAGGAACTCGGGGAAGGGGTCCCAGTCGTCGGTGGCGCCGTGCAGTTGCACCGCGATCCGCAGCCCCTTGATGCCCCCTTCGACCAGGTAGTGGACCACCTCACGGGAGGATTCCGACTCGGGTGACCACTCCTCGGGCAGCCCGGCCGCCCGCAGCGCGCCGGTGGCCTTCGGCCCGCGGGAGACGACCCGGGCCTTGCCCAGTCCCTCGATCAGGTGATTGGCCAGGCCCCAGCCGTCGGCCGCGGCGATCCAGCCGCGTAGCCCGATGCCCGTGGTGGCGATCACCACATCCGGCGGGGTCGCGATCAAGGCCTTGGTGTGTTCGTGCAGCTCGTCATCGTCGGGCAGCGGGACCATGGCGATGGCCGCGGCGCTGGTCACGGTGGCGCCGCGGCGTTGCAGCAGGGCGCTCAGTTCGTCGGCGCGTCGCGCGGAGGTCACCGCCACACGGAACCCGGTGAGCGGTGGCCAGGTGGGCTCAGCCATACCTCCAGTGAATGCAGCCGGTGTTTCCAAGCCATTACCCGGTCGTTGCCGAACCATGTCGCGGCAGACATTGCGTGACCCGGCAGTGGACTTCCCCTCACGCCTGCGACGGGGGGGTCTGTGAGGCGCGCTAGCGGATCACCAGACGTCGCCGTCACGCCAGTCGCAGGTGATCTCGGCCGTGGTGTCGAGCTCCATCTCGTCCGGCAAGCCGACCGGCAGGACGAACAACGAGCGATCGTCGTCCGGTGTGCGGGTCAGCCCGGTGGGAGCCAACACCGACGTCGTGCCCTGCCACGGCAGCCAGCCACGCGAGACGTACATATGCCTGCCCGCCTCCGAGGAACTGAGCGCGCCCAGCTGATACGCGCCGCGCAACACCTGCTCGAGCGCGTCCATCACCGCCATCGCCAGACCCTGGCCGCGCCAGTCCTCCCGTACCGCCACGGCCTCCAGGTAGCCGCAGCGCAGCGCGGTGTTCCGGTAGATCACCCGGCGCTGCACCACGGCACCGTGCGCGATCAACGTGCCGTGATGGCAGATCAGGGCGTGCATGCCGCCGAGCGAGTGTTCCCAGTCGGCGTCGGAGAAGTCGATCTCGCCGCCGCCGAATGCGTCGATGACCATCCGGCGGGCACCCTCACGTGTCTCGCCGTCGAGGTCGGCGGTGTGGACCAGGCGTGCGGTGTGGACCTCGGTTAACACACCTCGTTCCTACCAGGGTGAGCCGAGCTGTGTCGTGCTCAGTTCACAATCGGGCGGCGCGGCCGCGACCAGTGCAGCCGAACGGTCTGGCCCGGCCGAACCTGCGCGATCTTGTCGATGTCGTCGTCGGTCACCACGCCGATAACCGGATACCCGCCGGTGACCGGATGGTCGGGACCGAGAATTACCGGAAATCCGTTCGGCGGCACTTGAATCGCTCCGCGAGTCGCGCCCTCGCTTGGCAATTGCCGGTCCGGCCACCGGTACTCCAGCGGCATGCCGACCAACCGCATGCCGACCCGGTCGCTGCGGTTGGTGACCAGCCAGTTGGTGCGAATCAGCACGTCGGGATTGATGAACCAGTCGTCGCGCGGACCGGGCACCACCATCAGTTCGAGCACATCGTCCTCGATGGCGGCCACCGGTGCCTGGTCGAGTTCGGGGA
Organism: Mycobacterium sp.; assembly: GCA_032162385.1. GTDB lineage: Bacteria > Actinomycetota > Actinomycetes > Mycobacteriales > Mycobacteriaceae > Mycobacterium. Next base: position 1,480 of record JAVRPF010000199.1, on the reverse strand, counting down.
AGTCGTCGGTGTGATGACCCACCTGCAGCACGTCGCCGGCCTGCAGGGGCTGCGGACCGATCGCCGACATCACGTCGTAGCTGCGCGACCCGAGCACCGGTGCGACGTCGATGCCGCCGCGGACCGCCAGGTAGCTGCGCAGGCCGGAGTGTGGCGACCCCAACGAGATCACCTGTCCGTCATGGGCGTACTGAATGCTGTTCGTGCCGAAGGGGACTCCGTTGACGGAGGGGTCGGCGTCGGCGCCCGTCACGGCAATCGCCACATCGTCACCGCGGACCCGCGCCGAGAAGCCGCCGAACGTCACCTCGATGGTGGCGCGGTCGTTGGGGTTGGCGACGAGACGGTTGGCCAGGGTGTGGGAGCGACGGTCGGCGGCCCCGGACTGGGTGACGCCCATGTGCGCGAGGCCGGGTCTGCCGAGGTCCTCGACCAGGGCCAGCGGTCCGGTCTTCAGGATCTCCAATGTGCTCATAGCGATCTCCTATCCGATCGCCCTGAACTGAACCCACGTGCCGGGGGTCAGGAGGGCGGGTGGATCTCGGTCGACGTCCCACAGCACGGCGTCGGTGCGCCCGATCAACTGCCAGCCGCCGGGTGACTCCCGTGGGTACACGCCGCTGAACTCGCCGGCCAGGCCCACCGAGCCGGCAGGTACGCGGGTCCGCGGCTCCGCCCGGCGTGGGACGTTCAGGCGCTCGTCACCGCCGACGAGGTAGGCGAAACCCGGTGCGAATCCGCCGAATCCGACCCGCAGCGGGGTGGCGGTGTGTGCGGCCACCACTTCGTCGGGGGTGAGCCCGGAAAGTCGAGCCACTTCTTCGAGGTCGGCGCCGTCGTAGGTGACGTCGATCTCCATGTCGGCCCGTTGGTCGATCGGTGCGGTGATGTCGTCGACGGCGACGTGCTCGACGCGCAGCTTGCCGAGCCGCTGCCGGGTCGGTTCCTGGTAGCGCGGTCCTGCGAGCTTGAGCAGCACGGTCCGCGACGCGGGCACGATGTCGAGCACGCCGAGCAGGTCGGCCTCGGTCAGTGCTTCGCTCCACACCAGAACTTCGGCGGTGCCATCGAACTCGAGCAGCAACGCCCGATCCCCGTAATCACGGACTGTGCCTCGAACTATCGCGTCCATCGATTCCGTCGTCACGGTCATCCCCATAAGCTACCCATGAGTAGCTAGCTTTATTCGCGGACTTAACAGCTCGCCAGAGGAGCCTTAGCAAAGGCTCATACGGCGGGTTCGTACGTCGGTTCGTGACGCTTGATGTAGGCAATGACCCGATAGGTGACGGGCCGCATGACCACCTCGACCGCGGTCTTGTACAGCCATCCCAGCGCGGTGTAGACCGCGAAGTCCCTGAAGCTGGTGATGCCGATCGCGCTGGCCGCGATGCTGCAGAACACCAGCGTGTCGCCGAGTTGGCCGGCGAACGTCGAGCCGACCAGGCGCGCCCACAGGTGCTTCTCCTTGGTGCGCTCC
>JAVRPF010000198.1:0-6876 GCA_032162385.1 Mycobacterium sp. | reverse complement strand
GCTGGCCAACGCGGGCCCCAGCCTGACCCGATCCCTCGGCCTGATTCCCACCTACCCGTTCCCGAACGAGACGATCGAAAGATGGCAGCGAGGGGACTACGCCAACCTCACGGCGATCGTTGACCTGACACTCAGCCGCATCGACTCGGGAATCTTCACCGGTACCCGATGGGAATGCGATCTGACCGAGCTGGAGCTCCAGTGGGGCCGCACGATCGGCCAGTACCCCAGCCCGTGCACCGCCGGGGGCCCGAACAACCCGGGAAACCCGCTGACCATCCCGTACCGCTGGGACCAGGGGCCGTAAATGCACTTACCTCGACGGATTCAGATCCAGCTGGCCATCTTTACCGCAATCGCGCTCGTCGCGATGGCGCTGATGGCGTTTCACTTCATGAAATTGCCGGCCAAGGTATTCGGTGTCGGCCGCTATACGGTGAGGTTGGAACTGCCGGAAACCGGCGGGCTCTACAACACCGGGAATGTCACCTATCGCGGCACCGAGGTGGGCCGGGTGCAATCGGTGCGGCTGACCGACAGCGGTGTGGAAGCGTTGCTGTCGCTGAAATCCGGGATCGACATCCCGTCGGATCTCAAGGCCGAGGTGCACAGCCAGACAGCGATCGGTGAACAGTACGTCGAGTTGCTGCCCCGCAACGGCACCTCACCGCCGCTGACGAACGGCGACGTGATCCCGGTAGCCGACAGCACCGTGCCGCCCGACGTCAACTCGCTGCTCGACACCCTCAACACCGGCCTGAAGGCGGTACCCCGCGAGAACCTGAAGACTGTCATCGACGAGTCCTACACCGCCGTGGGCGGACTCGGACCCGAACTGTCCCGCCTAATCAAGGGCTCATCCGACCTGTCCATCGAGGCACGCAAGAATCTCGACCCACTGATCGCACTGATCGAGCAATCCAAGCCCGTCCTCGATTCGCAGACCAACACCTCCGACGCGATTCAGGCATGGGCATCGAACCTGGCCACCGTGACCAGCGAGCTACAGACCCATGACGCCGACGTTGCCGGCGTCATCGACAAGGGTGGCCCCGCCGCCGCCGAGGTACGCCAGCTGGTCGAGCGGCTGCAGCCGACCTTGCCGATTCTGTTGACGAACCTGGTCAGCGTCGGCCAGGTCGCGCTGACGTACCAAAACGACGTCGAGCAGCTCCTGGTACTGCTGCCCCAGTCCGTCTCCTACAGCCAGGCGGGCATCGTGGCCAACGTCAACACCAAGCAGGACTACAAGGGCCAGTACCTCAGCTTCAACCTCAACCTCAACCTGCCGCCGCCATGCACCACCGGGTTCCTGCCCGCCCAGCAGCAGCGGATACCCACCTTCGAGGACTACCCCGACCACGCACCCGGCGACCTGTATTGCCGGGTCCCGCAGGACTCGCCGTGGAACGTGCGCGGCGCCCGCAACATCCCGTGTGAAACCGTGCCCGGCAAGCGCGCCCCGACGGTCAAGTTGTGCGAAAGCGACGAGCAATATGTGCCGCTCAACGACGGCTACAACTGGAAGGGCGACCCCAACGCCACACTGTCCGGTCAGGACATTCCACAGTTGCCGCCCGGAACACCGCCCGCGGCCGCGCCCGGTCCTGTCCCTCCGCCGGCGGCTACGCCCAGTCCGCCGCCGGTCGCCACCGCCGAGTATGACCCGGCCACCGGCAAGTACGTCGGCCCGGACGGAAAGCTCTACACGCAATCCGACCTGGCCCAGCCCGCACCTGAGGAGAAGACATGGCAGACCATGCTGCTGCCGCCGCCAGCGGGCTGAGGGCCCGGGCGGCGGTGTCTCGGACGCGAACTGCCGAAGTCATCGTGCAGCATTTGGGTGTCGGCAATGCCGCAGCGGCGCAAGGGCATTGGTGTAGCCACCGACGGGCGTCCTGCGACAGCATCGCCCGCGACTATGAAGGGAAGACGATATGCCGCTATCAACTGAAAGTGCGGATACAGACGATGTCCTCGATATCGAGGACTTTCCCGCGGAGCCCGCCGCAGACGACCCAGACGGTGCGCCCGCTGCGCCGTCGAAACAACCCATCTCAGTGGTCAGGCGAGCGATCCTGTTCGGTGTTGCCACCGTTGTCACCGTGGCGGCCCTGGCGGGGTGGTTGGGTTTTCGTGCCTACCAGGCGCACCAATGGCAGGTAGAGCGAAGTGTGTTCCTCCAGGCGGCCAGGCAGGGCGCGACAAATTTGACCACGATCGACTGGCAGCAGGCCGACCGCGATGTGCAGCGAATTCTCGACGGGGCCGCCGGACAGTTCTACGACGACTTCGCCAAGCGGTCACAGCCGTTCATCGACGTGGTCAAGAAGACGAAGTCGACCACGGCCGGCACGATCACCGAGGCCGGGCTGGAGTCGCAGTCGGCCGACGGCGCTCAGGTGTTGGTGGCGGTGACGGTGACGACGTCGAATGCCGGTGCGCCGCAGCCGGATCCACACGGATGGCGGTTGCGTGTCGCCGTGCAGCGCGTCGGCGACCAAATCAAAGTCTCCAACGTGGAGTTCGTGCAATGAGGTGGCCGATGTCCCGCCGTGCAGGCGACCCAACAGAACCCGAATCCGTGGGCGAGACACCCGCCGATCCGATGTCATCGGCAATCGCGGTGGACGAGATCGACGACATCGATACATCCGCGCAGGCCAGCGAACCGCACAACCATCAACGGCCCCCAAGCCCACGGCGCATTGGCTGGTCACGGATGGTCGCCTACGCGCTCCTACCGGCATTGGCGCTGATCATGGCATCAGCCGCGGGTTATCTGAAGTGGCAGGATGCCACCCTGCGCGAGGACCAGGCAGCCCACCCGCAATCCGTGCAGGCTGCGGTCGACGGCACCGTCGCTCTGCTGTCCTACCGGCCCGAGACCGTCGACAAGGACCTCGAAGCGGCCAAGAGCCGACTGACGGGAAAGTTCCTGGACGCCTACACCTCGTTGACCCGTGATGTGGTGATTCCGGGCGCAAAACAGAAGCAGATATCTGCGACGGCCACCGTGCCGGCCGCCGCGTTGACGGCGGAGACCGCCACCCACGCCGCGGTGCTGCTGTTCGTCGATCAGACCGTCATCGTCGGTAAGGCCGCGCCGACCAACACCGCGTCCAGCGTTCGCGTCACGGTCGACAAGATCGGCGGCCGTTGGCTGATCTCACAATTCGACCCCATGTGATGTCGATGCTGCCGGGCCGAGCTGTGTTCCACCGCCCACCGATCATGTCGTCGATGGGTGTGTTCGTGGCCTGCGCGGCCGTGGCGGGTGCCGCGACGTTGACGCTGGCTCCCTGCGCGCGCGCCGACGTGGTGGCCTACCTGGTCAATGTGCACGTACGACCCGGCTACAACTTCCCCAACGCCGACGCAGCCCTTGGCTACGGGTACGGCATCTGCGACAAGGTGTCGGCCGGCCGCACCTACGCACAGGTCATGGGTGAGGTCAAGGCCGACTTCGCCACTTCGGATGAGTATCAGCCGTCATATCTGATCAGCCAGGCGGTCAACGAACTCTGCCCGGCACAGATCTGGCAGTTGCGGAACTCGGCGGCGCACTACCGACCGCCGACGGCCCTCGGGTGATGTGAACGGAGATCGACATGCGGGATCGGCGCCTGACATTGGCTGCTTTGGTGGCCATCGGTGCGGTGCTACTGACGTGCACCCCAGCCGCACATGCCGACAACAAGCGCCTCAATGACGGGGTGGTTGCCAATGTCTACACTGTCCAGCACCAGGCGGGCTGCACGAACGACATCAAGATCGACCCGCAGCTACGGTTGGCCGCCCAATGGCACACCGACGACGTCCTCAACAACCGAAACCTCGACGGCGACATCGGCTCTGACGCGTCGACACCGCAAGATCGGGCCGCGGCGGCGGGATTTCACGGGACGGTGGCCGAGACCGAGGCGATCAATCCGGCGCTGGCGATCAGCGGCATCGAACTGATCAATCAGTGGTATTACAACCCGGCATATCTCGCGATCATGCAGAACTGTGCCTACACCAAGATCGGCGTGTGGTCAGAGAACAGCGTTGATCGCACCGTCGTCGTCGCCGTGTACGGACAACCGCACTAGCACCAAAGGCGAAGGTACGCCCCGAAGGGCGCACCTTGCCGGGAACACATTCTGCCGCACCATGTTCCGTGGCGCTGCGGATCGCGTGCGCTAGGGAAGCGACGCGGCGGGCCTGACCCTGCGCCAGTCGGCGAGGGCGCGAACTGCGCGGATGATCCGGTGGACTACGGCGACGAGCGCCGGGATGAGGGGAGGGGACATGACCAAGAGAAGGAAGGCGAATGCGGTGAAATACTGCGACATGGTTTGGCTCTCGTTTCCGCGCGATGGGTTTTGGTCCCGAATTCCAACGGCGCTTCTCGCACCGCCTGCGTGATGCTGTTGTTCTCCCAGTCTCGTCACGTTCGCCCAGGTGCGCGTCTCCTCATCGGGTGTTTCTCTTCTCCCGAAGGGGGCAGATCGATCCGTGACGGCGGTGCCGAAACCACGCTGCCGGCCGGGGCGGCCGGAGTACGGTGAAACAGCCGCAGCAACGGTGAAGCGATGGGAGCGCGGGTACGGGTCGCACGATTCACTTGCCCTGTCGGTCGAATCAGATCCGCGTCGGCAGCGCTTGTCGGGCGAGCGGGGAGTGGCGATGAGTAGTCCCGACGACACGCAGCGCAGGGTCGCTACCGGAATCGTCGCTGAGCTCGAGGCAGAGGGTTACGAAAATGCGGAGCCCGTGGGCCGCGGCGGCTTCGGTGTCGTGTACCGCTGCCGACAGCCGTCACTGGATCGCGTCGTGGCGATCAAAGTACTCAGTTCCGATCGGGACGATCTCGACCTCGAGCATTTCGCCCGCGAGCAGCGTGCGATGGGGCGGGTGTCGGGACATCCGAACATCGTGCCGGTCCTGCACAGCGGCCTGACCTTCGCGGGCCGTCCGTACATCGTGATGCCCTATCACAGCCGCGACACGCTGGGTTCCTGGATCAAGAGCCATGGTTCGCTCGCGGTCAACGAGGCGCTGACAATCGGGGTGCGGCTGGCCGGTGCGCTGGAAACCGCTCACCGAGCCGGCGTTCTTCACCGGGACATCAAGCCCCCCAACGTCCTGCTCACCAATTACGGGGAACCGCAACTCGGCGACTTCGGCATTGCGCGCATCGCGGGCAGCCGCGAGACGGCGGCGAACATCTTGGTCGGATCCCCGTCGTACACCGCACCCGAACTGTTCGAGGGACGCGCGGCGTCGGTCGCCGCTGACGTCTATGGGTTGGCGGCCACGGTCTTCACACTGCTCAACGGCGAACCGCCGTTCGTGTTCCGACCGGGCGAGAACCCCATCGCGTTCGTTCGTCGCGTGCTGGCCGGTCCGATTCCGGATCTACGTACCAGAGGTGTGCCCGATCCGGTCTGCTCGGCATTGGAGGTCGCACTGGATACCCACCCCGCAAGGCGCCCCGGCTCTGCCGCCGCATTCGGGGAGATCCTGCGTGCGGCCGCTGCCCAAGTCGGGCTCACGATTGCCGCTGTTCCACTCGAGTTGGCGCCTTTGCCGGCCGCCGCAGATGAAGCGGCTGCCGACGTCGGCACCGCCGTACCCGCCGCACGTGGACGATCGGGTCCGCGCGGATTGCGCTCGGACGGGTCGGGCTCGATCCGGCGGGCGCATTACCCGCCGAGCGCGCCGACGCGGTTTCGCCCGCCCACGTTCACTCGCCCGACCGTTCGGCGGCACCGAATCCTCAAGCGCCTCGGCTCGGGACGGCGGCCCAAGCTGGTCCTCATTCACGCGCCCGCCGGTTACGGCAAGAGCACCCTGGCCGCGCAGTGGGGCGAAGCCCTTACCCGGGACGGTCTGAAGGGTGCATGGTTGGCCATCGACAGCGACGACAACAATGTGGTCTGGTTTCTCGCGCATCTGATCGAGGCGATTCGGCGCGCAATGCCCGACCTTGCCGACGCGCTACAGCAGGAGTTCGAAGGGCATGTCGACAATGCGCAGCCGTACGTGCTCAATGCCTTGATCGATCTCCTGCACCGCGACAAGGAAACACTGGTGCTGGTGTTAGACGACTGGCATCGCGTTGATGACACCGAAACCGCGAACGCGCTCGCCTATCTGCTCGAAAACAGCTGCCATCACCTACATTTGATTGTCGCGAGCCGAACCCGCACGGGCCTTCCCCTCAGCACGCTTCGAGTCCAGGGTGAGATCGTCGAGATCGACGCGACGCATCTACGGTTTGATACCGCCGAAACCCAGGCGATGCTGGTCGACCAGTGTGGCCTGCACCTGACCGCAGCCAACGTCGCCGAACTGGAGGAGTGCACGGACGGATGGGCAGCTGCATTGCAGCTGGCGTCCTTGACGCTGCGTGAGCAGGCCGATCCGGCCGCGCTCATCGAGAATCTGTGCGGACGCAACGAAGCATTGGGTGAGTACCTGGCATCGAACGTCCTGGACAGCCTCGAACCGGACCTGCTCGATTTTCTGCTTGCGACGTGCATCACCAAACAGATCTGCAGCGGACTGGCCACCGCGCTGACCGGCAACCCGCGCAGCCGAAGCCTTCTCGACGAGATCGAAAAACGCGATCTGTTTCTCCGCAGGACCGATGCCGAGGGAACATGGTTTGAATACCACCACCTGTTCGCCGAGTACCTGCTGCACCGCCTCGAGCGTGATGCAGAGGATCGGGTACCACAGCTGCACCGCAGAGCGGCGCGGTGGTTTACCGAACACCACATGCTCAGCCAGGCCGTCGATCACTTGATCCTCGGTGGCCAGGCTCGGCAGGCGGTCGACGCCGTCGAGCAGGCGGCCACCGATCTGATGGAGCAGTCACAGATGAGC